>DASQSC010000551.1:0-3331 GCA_035642555.1 Streptosporangiaceae bacterium
GGCCGCGGCCGGGTCCGCCCGCGAGCTGGCCACGACCTCGTCGACGAGCCTGGCGATGAGCACCTCGTCGGCGGCCGCGCTGGCGAGCAGATCATCGGTGACCGGGCCGGCCAGCCTGTCCTCGGCCGGAGAGGCGATCTCGCTGCCGGGGCGGCCCGGGCCGCCGGTGCGTGGCCGCCCTGCTCCCGACCCTACCGGCGGGTCGGGGAACGGCGTCCACAGCGTGACGGTGGACAGGCCGAGCCCGATCGCCGGCATGACCACTCCCACGGCGATCCAGGCCAGCGCCGGCCATCCGGTCAGCAGGTAGCTCAGCCACACGGCCAGGCCGGTGAGCGCCAGGCTGAAATGCGCGTACAGCACCCGCGGGGACAGCCCGCCGGGCCGCCGGCGCTGCCGCCGCAGCCCGTTCCGCGTGACGAGCCTGCGCAGCATGTACGCGCCGATGGACGCGGTGAGCAGCCAGGTGGCCAGCGTGATGGGGCCCAGCACCTGGCTGAGCGACGTTCCCGACCCGGCCAGCATCGGCGTTCCTGCCTGCCCGTTTCCCGCGCCGCCCGGCAGCCCGCGAGGGCGGCAGGCATCCCGGCGGCGGTCTCTTTCCAGCATGGTCCATGCCTGGCGGGTGGCACCAGTCCCCACCTGGCCGGCCTGGAACTCCGGCCAGGAACTCCGGCCAGCCCGGGAACTCAGCCCAGCCCGGGAACTCAGCCCAGCCCGGGAATCCAGCCCAGCCCCCGGAAACTCAGCCCAGCGCGGGAACTCAGCCCAGCGCGGGAACTCAGCCCAGCCCCGGAAACTCAGTCCAGCCCGGGAACTGCCGCCGCGGCGGGGCGCTCACGGCGCCGGAAAGTCGAGTAATGTCTTGTCAGCCCCGAGACACCGTCGTAAGATGACGATATATCGGGGATCTATCGCAGGGCATACGGGGCAAGGGATCAGCGATGAACGATCACATCCGGATTTCGGACGCCGACCGGGACCGCGTGACGGCCCGGCTGCGCGATCACTTCGCCGAGGGCAGGCTCACCGCGGACGAGCTTGACGAGCGGATCGATGCCGCGCTCGGCGCGAAGACCTTCGGGGACCTGCGACAGGTGATGGCGGATCTCCCGGGCCCGGCGCCGGCGGCGCCGCGCGCCGAGCAGCCGCCAGCCCCGGGCTACCCCGCGCCGCCGGCACCGGCCTGGACGGCCCGCCGGCGGCCCCGGTTCGCGCCGGTGCTGCTGCTGGTGGTCCTCGGCGCGCTGCTGCTGCCGGGTCCCGGCTGGGCCGTGTTCTGGCCGGTCAAGCTGTTCCTGCTGTTCTGGGTGGTGTGCCTCGCCACCGGGATGCTGGCCTCGGCCCGCTTCCGCCGCCGGATGGGGCGCGGCCGGCCGGGCGGTTACCCGCACCGTCACCAGGGCTGGCCGGGCGACGGCTGGCAGCGCGGCGGCTGGCAGGCCGGGCCGCGGGGCGAGGCGTGACCAGGGACCAGGTAGCGGACTGGATCGCGGCATACGAGCGGGCCTGGCGGGCGCCGGGCACCGCCGCGCTGGCGGGGATCTTCACCGAGGACGCGGTCTACCGGCAGTCGCCCTACACCGAGCCGGTCACCGGGCTGCCCGCGATCGGCCGGATGTGGGAGGCGGAGCGGGACGGGCCGGCCGAGGTGTTCCGGCTGGCCGCCGACATCGTGGCGGTCGACGGTGAGGTGGCGGTGGTCCGGGCCGGGGTCGGGTACGGGGACCCGGTGACCCAGGAATACCGGGACCTGTGGGTGGCGCGGTTCGCCCCCGACGGGCGCTGCGCCTGGTTCGAGGAATGGCCGTTCTGGCCCGGCCAGCCTTACAGCGCGGGATGACCCTCAGCCGCGGCCGATGAACGGCATCTTGGTGGCCATGATGGTCATGAACTGGACGTTGGCGGTGAGCGGCAGCCCCGCCATGTAGAGCACGGCCTCGGCCACCTGCTCGGGGTCGAACGTGGCCTCTGGCACCACCGAGCCGTCGGCCTGCACCGCTCCCTGGCTGATGCCGCGGGTCAGTTCGGTGGCGGCGTTGCCGATGTCGATCTGGCCGCAGGCGATGTCGAACGGCCGGCCGTCCAGCGCGATGGACTTGGTCAGCCCGGTGATGGCGTGCTTGGTAGCGGTGTAGCCGACGCTGCCTGGCCGGGGGCTGTGTGCCGATATCGAGCCGTTGTTGATGATCCGCCCGCCGCGCGGCCGCTGCTCCTTCATCATCCGTACCGCCTGCTGCGCGCACAGGAACGAGCCGGTGAGGTTGGTGGCCACGATCTGCTGCCAGCCCGCGACCGGCAGCTCATCGACCGTGCCGGCCGGGCCGAACACGCCCGCGTTGTTGACCAGCAGGTCCACCCGTTCCCACCGCTGCCGCACGGCCGCGAACAGGGCCGCCACCGACTCCGGGACGGTCACGTCGGTGGGGACGACCAGCGCGGCATCGGCGGGCGACGCGGTTTCCGCCGTCTCGGCCAGCGCCTGCTCGCGGCGGCCAGCCACGGCGACCCGCCAGCCCGCCCGCAGCAGCGCGCGGGCGATGTGCCGACCGAGCCCCGATCCTGCCCCGGTCACCACGGCGACGCCGGTCGCTGTCACTGCGCCTCCTCCGGCTCTCAGTCCCGGCGGGCAGCCCGGGCGGCCGCTGAGCGCGACATCACCAGGCTCATGATGTGCTCGCGGTGGCGCGCGAAGCGCTCGTCGCCCTTGCTGGTGATCTGGTCGCGCGGCCGTGGCAGCGCCACGTCCACGATCTCGGTCACCGTGCCCGGCGACGCGGACAGTACCACGATCCGGTCCGCCAGGTAGATCGCCTCATCGATGTCGTGGGTGACGAAGACGACCGTGACGCTGAACTCCTCTCGCAGCCGCAGGATCAGGTCCTCAAGCTCGAACCGGGTCTGCGCGTCCACCGAGGCGAATGGCTCGTCCATGAGCAACAGTTCCGGGTGGCAGGCGAGGGCCCGGGCGATCGCGACCCGCTGCTGCATCCCGCCCGACAGCTGCCACGGGTAATGCCGGCCGACATCGGCCAGGCTGACCGACCGCAGCACCTCCTCGATCCTGGCCGCCCGGGCGGCCCGGTCCACGCCCCTCACCTTGAGCGGCAGCGCCACGTTGCGGCTCACGGTCAGCCACGGGTAGAGGGACCGGCTGTAGTCCTGGAACACCACGCCCACCTGGTCGGGAACCCGCCGCAGCGGGGCGCCCTCGAACCGCGCCTCGCCGGAGGTCGGCGCCGCCAGCCCGGCCATGCACCGCAGCAGCGTCGTCTTGCCCGCCCCGCTGGGGCCCACCACGCAGACGAACTCGCCCCGCCCGACATCGAAG
>DASQSC010000552.1:0-5556 GCA_035642555.1 Streptosporangiaceae bacterium
CCTGTCCACGCTCACCACCAAGGCCGGCGCGATCAACACCGGGCAGCTCGCCCGTTCGTTCGACACGATCTCCAGCGCGTTCGCCACCGCCCCGCCGGAACTGCGCGGCACCCTGAACGGGGTCCGCCGCCTTTCCGAGACGATCGCCTCCCGCGATGCCGCGCTCAGCCGGCTGCTGGCGCACGCGGGCGCGGTCACCGGCGTGCTGGCGGCGCGCAGCCAGCAGATCCGCACTCTGATCACCGACGGGGACAAGCTGCTGGCGACCCTCTACCAGCGCCGGGCCGAGATCCACCTGCTGCTCGTCAACGTCACCGCCGTCGTCGACCAGCTCAAGGGCCTGTCCACCGACAACCAGCAGCGGCTCGGCCCGGCGCTGCACCAGTTGCAGGGCGTGCTGGCGCTGCTGGACAAGAACGCGAGCAACATCACCGCGGCAATCGCCGGCCTGCGCCGCTACGCGGGCAGTCTCGGCGAGGTGGTGGGCGGCGGCCCGTGGTTCTACGCCTACGTGCAGAACATCGTGCCGACCAACCTGGTGCCGGTAGTCCCTAGCCTCTTCGGGAAATGACAGCATGACGTTCTCTCGCCGTCAGCGGATCGCCGCCACCGCCGTGCTGGCCGTCGCGGCGCTCACGGCCGCTGGCCTCGTGCTGCTGCGGGGCCCCGCGCAAGCGCACCTGACCGTCTACTTCCGGCAGGCCACCGGCCTGTACCCGGGCGACCGGGTGCTGGTGCTCGGGGTGCCGGTCGGGACGGTCGACAGCATCTCCCCGCAGCCGGGCCGGGTCCGGGTGGAGCTGAGCTACGACCGCAAGGTCAAGATCCCGGCCGCCGCGGACGCGGCGATCGTGGCTCCGACTCTGGTCACGTCGCGCTCAGTGCAGCTCGCCCCGGTCTACCGCGGCGGCCCGGTGCTGCCGGACGACGCCACCATCCCCGAGCCGCGGACCGCGATCCCGGTCGAATGGGACCAGATCGAGCAGGAACTCAACCGCCTCGCCACCTCGCTGGGCCCGAAGGGGCAAAGCTCGGGAGCCTTGACCCGGCTGCTGGACACGACCTCGGCCAACCTGACCGGCCAGGGGCGGAACCTGCACGCCACGCTCGCCCGGCTCTCCGCCGCGATCGGCACGCTGTCTGACAGCCGCGGCAACCTGTTCGCCACGGTGGACAACCTGCAGACGTTCGTCGCCGTGCTGGCGGACGCCAACGCCCAGGTCGACGCGTTCGACCGGGAACTCGCCTCGGTCTCCGGGGTGCTGGACGGCAACCGGCGGGAGCTCGCGACCACGCTGGCGACGCTGAACTCCTCGCTGGCCGTCGTCACGAAGTTCGTGCACCTCAACCGCGGTGCGCTGGCCGCCGACCTGGCCCGGCTGACCAAGGTCACCGCCAACTTCTCCCGCTCCCGGCAGAGCCTCGCCGACATCCTCCAGGTCGCCCCCACCGAGCTGGCCAACTTCAACAACATCTACGACCCGGTCGACACCAGTCTCACCGGCACCCTCGCCCTGGCCAACTTCAAGTCCCCGGCCGAGTTCATCTGCGCCACGATCTTCTCCGCGGGCGGCACCCCGGCGCAGTGCCAGCGGGCGCTGTCGCCGCTGGCCCAGGTGCTGCACATGGACAACGTGCCGGTGTCGTTCGATCCGGTGAACCGCAACGGCCGCAGCAACCAGGTCAGCTCCTCCGGCAAGGGCTCCGGCGGGACCGGCGGCGGGCCGGGGTCCAGCGGCCTGCTCGGCCTGCTGCTCGGCGGGGGCGGCCAGTGACCAGGCAGCCAGTGACCGGGCAGCCGGCGGCGGTCCACCGTCCGGCGGCCCGCCGCCCCGGACGCGCCCTGCGAGCCGCGGCCGCCGTCGTGGCCTGCACCGCGACGGTCAGCGGCTGCCAGTTCAGCGGCCTCGGCACGCTGCCGCTCCCGTTCCTGACCGGGACCGGCTCCGGTTCCTACACCGTCACCGCGGTGCTGGGCCAGACCGGCAACCTGCCGGTCAACGCCCAGGTGATGGTCAACGACGTCCCGGTGGGGACGGTCACGGCGATCCGGTTCGACCACTGGCATGCCAGGCTGACGATCTCGCTGCCGCGCAGGGTGCAGCTCCCGGCCAACGCCACCGCCACGATCGGCCAGAAGAGCCTGTTCGGGGCCGAGTACGTGGCGCTGGGCCCGCCCCCGGACGCGCCGCCCGCGGGGCGGCTGCACGGCGGTGACGTGATCCCGCTGGCGCGCACCAGCACCTACCCGAGCACCGAGGACGTCCTCGCCGCGCTCTCCACGGCGCTGAACGGCGGCGGGCTGAACCAGCTGGCCACGATCACCACCGAGCTGAATGCGGCGCTGCACGGCCACGAGCAGCAGGCCCGCGCGCTGCTGGCGAACCTGCGCAGGTTCGCGGCCACCCTGGACGGGCAGCGGACCGCGATCATCCGCACGCTCACCGCGCTGGACGCGCTCAGCGCGCAGCTACGGGCGGGCGACCGGCGGCTCGCCCGCGCCATCGACAGCATCCCCGCGGGCCTGGCGGTGCTCAACAAGAACGAGAAGAACCTGACCGCGGCGCTGGCGGCGGTGTCGAACCTGAGCACGGTGGCCGGCCGCGTCATCACCGAGACCCGCCAGAACCTGCTCGCCAACCTGCACGACCTGCGGCCGGCGCTGCGGAGGCTGGCCGGCTCGGGGCAGAACCTGGTGAACTCGCTGCCGATGCTGGCCACCTTCCCGTTCCCGGGCAAGGCGCTCGACCGCAGCTTCAAGGGCGATTACGCCAACCTCTATCTCAGCCTCGACCTGACCCTGGGCAAGCTGGAGAAGGCCTGGCTGACGGGCGCGCCGCTGGCCGGCGGCCTGACGAAGCTGGGCAAGCCGTCCACCAGGTCCCGCAACCCGCTGACCACCCCGGTGCTGGGCCTGGGCGGCAAGCCCGGCGGTAAGTCCGGCGGTAAGTCCGGCGGCGGCGCTGCCACCGGCTCCGGCTCTGGCTCCGGTGGCTCGTCCGGCGGCGGCATCCTCGGCTGGCTCCTTGGCGGAGGGAACGGATGACCAGCAGGCTCGTGCGCTACCAGCTCGTCGCGTTCGTCGTGGTCACGGTGCTCGGCGTGACCTACGCCATGCTGCAGTACGTCGGGCTCCCCCGGATCCTTGGCTTCGGGCAGTACCACGTGTCCGTCGCCCTGCCAGCGAGCGGCGGGCTCTATACCGATGCGATCGTGACCGAACGGGGCGTGCCCGTCGGCAAGGTCGCCGGCATCCGGCTCGGCGGCAGGGGCGCGGTGGCGGACATCAGCCTCAACGACGGCGCCCGCATCCCCGCCGACCTGCGCGCCGCGGTCCGCAACACATCCGCGATCGGCGAGCAGTACCTCGAGCTGACGCCGCAGCGGGCCGGCCCTCCCTATCTGCGGCCGGGAGCGATGGTCCCCGAGCGCGATGTCAGCCTGCCCACCCCGCCCGGCACGCTGCTCACCGACGTGAACTCGCTGCTCAACTCGGTGCCCCGGGCGCAGCTCAGCACCACGATCAACGAGCTGTACAACGCGTTCAACGGGAGCGGACCGGACCTGCAGCGGCTGCTCGACTCCTCCCGGCTGCTGCTTGCAGCGGCACACGCACACCTGCCGCCCACCTCCAAGCTGATCACCCAGTTGCAGCCGGTGCTGCGGACACAGCAGGCGCGCAGCGCCGACATCGCGTCGTTCAGCCGCCACCTGGCCTCCTTCACCCGGCAGCTGCGGGCCAGCAACGCGACCCTGCGGGGGTCGCTGCAGCAGCTGCCCGGGTTCACCACCGAGCTGAACGCGCTCGTCACCCAGGTCCAGCCGACCGTGCCGCTGCTGCTGGCCAACCTCACCGCGGTCGGGCAGGTGCTCGAGGTCTACCTGCCCAACCTGCGCCAGATCCTGGTCGTCCTGCCGGCGGACATCAACGACGTCACCGCGGCCATCCTGACCTCGCCCGTGCCCGGCAGCGCGAACATGGACTTCAAGTCCACCGTCAACAACCCGCCCCCCTGCCAGCAGGGATACCCCGCGACGATGCGGCCGCCGTCCGACACCAGCCCAGCCTCGCCCCCGACGCCCGCGCCGCGCTGCCGGGCGCCCGGGAACTCGTCGCTCGAGGTGCGCGGCGCGCGCAACAACCCGTGCCCGAACAACCCGGCCATCCGGTCGGCAACGGCCGCCGGCTGCGGGCTGATCTTCCAGGCCGCGGACAGCGGGGCGGGGACCAGGCAGCATCACGGCACTCGGCACGGCGGCGGCCGGGCGGTCGCGGGGGCGGCCACCTATGACCCGGTCACCGGGCTGTTCTTCGGGCCGGACGGCATCCTCTACTCGGTCGGGGCCGGCAGCGTTTCCGGTCGCGGCCCGGCCACGCTCGGCCAGCTGCTGCGCCAGACCCTGGGCGGCTGAGCGGGCGCTGCTCCCGCTGCCCGGCCGCGGCTAGAGTGCCTGGAACTGTGCCACCAGCCAGCGCCCGCCGGCCCGTTCCATCGTCACCCGGACCTGGCTGGCGGCGCGTTGCGGCTGCTGCCGCGCCTTGCTGGTCGTGGTCTGGTCGATGAACAGCAGCAGCACCACCCGGTCGGCGGTGGCGCTGATCACCGCCGCATCCGGCACGGTCGCCCTGGTGACGGTGCGCTGCTCCCGGGCGGCGGGGCCGATCAGCTGGCCGGCCAGGATCCCGAACTCCCCGCGGAACTGGCCGGTGGTGTCGGCGCGGGCCCGGGCCAGGTCGGCGCCGATGCTGCGGTAATCGTAGGACAGGATCTGGCGCATGTCCGCGGTGGCGGCGGCGAGCGCCCCGGACCGCGCCCGCGCCACGGCGGCGTCCCGGCCCGCCTCGGCGGCCAGCCGCACCGCTGTCATGGCGGCCCCGGCCACCAGCACGATGAGCACTGCCGCCACGGTGATCCGCCAGCGCCGCGGCAGCCGGCCCGCTCTTGTCACGGCCCGCCCGGGCAGGGCGCGGAGGCGGAGCGCCCCGGCGGTGGTCACCGGACGAACTCCACGTCCGATACCAGCCAGCGGGACCCGGCGCGGATCATCGAGACCGACAGCCGGTACGTGCGCTGGCTGCCGGCCGGGGCCTGCGAGTTCTTCACCGTGACCTGGGCCACCACCGACAGCTTCGCGGCGTCCGGGCCCGCCTGCCGCACGCCCACCGCGGCCACGTGCCCGGTCGTCTGCACCCTCCCCTTCTCCAGCACGCTCGCGAACCCGGTCGCGGAGTTCGTGAACAGGGTCAGGAACCTGCCGGTGGCGTCGGCCTGCAGCCGGCCAGCGTACTGCCGGGGGTGCCGGTAGTCGGCCGTGGTGAGGTCGGTGACGGCGTGGCGGGCGGCGGCCACCGCGGCCCGGCGGCTGCTGCTGGCGGCGTCCGCGGCATGCACCCGGGCCAGGAAGACGGCGGCGATCACGAGACCGGCCACCAGCAGCGCAAGCAGCACTGCGAGGATCAGCAGCCAGCCCCGCGCCGCCGGCCGGCCGGGCCGCGCGGCGGCGTTCTCACCGGCAGGCCCCGGGCCTGCGGCCGCGTCCGCACCGGCAGGCCCC
>DASQSC010000553.1:0-2735 GCA_035642555.1 Streptosporangiaceae bacterium
GCTGCCCGGCCTCGCCGCCCTGGCCCGGCTGCTGCTGCCGGGGCCGGGCGGGCAGGAGCCGGCCCGCCGCCCGGCAGCTGGCCCGGGCGCGCCGGGAGTCAGGGCCTGACCGTGCGGCCCACTCCGGCGACCGCGGCTTCCTCCCCCAGATCGCCGTCCCCGGCCGCGCCCGCATCCGGCCGCCACCGGGATGTCCTGACCACGCCGGGCTCGACCAGTTCCAGCCCGTCGAAGAAGGCGGCGATCTGCTCCGGGCTCCGCAGGTGGTAGGAGCTGGCGGAGTTCTCGTTGTAGCTGCGGATAGCCTTGCAGGCCGCCGGGCTGGTGTCGGTGCCGTCGCTGAGCGCGAGGTAGCTGCCCACCGGCAGGGCCGACAGCAGCCGCGTCACGATCGCGTGCGGGTGCCCGGAGTCCGGGAGCTGCCCCATGATCCCGAGCATCATGAGCGCGACCGGCCGCCGGAAGTTCAGCGTCTTCGCGGCCTCCGCCAGGATCCGGTCCGGATCGCGCACATCGGCCTCGATGTAGGCGGTGGCGCCCGGCGGGGTGCTCGCCAGCAGCGCCCGGGCGTGCACCAGCACCAGCGGGTCGTTGTCCACGTACACGATCCGGGATTCCGGTGCTTCCCGCTGGGCGACCTCATGGGTGTTGTCGGCGGTCGGCAGCCCGGTGCCGATGTCGAGGAACTGCCGGATGCCGGCCTCGCCCGCCAGGTAGCGGACCGAGCGCACCAGGAACTGCCGCTGTTGCCGGGCGATCCGGGCGATGTCGGGAAACAGCTCCAGGATCATGTCACCGACCTGCCGGTCGGCGGAGTAGTTGTCGGTCCCGCCGAGCAGGTAGTTCCATACCCGGGCCGAGTGAGCCTGGCTGACGTCGAGTTCTGGCGGCTGCCCGCCCTCGGGGGCGGGCGGGTCTGCGGCCACGGCGAAGATCCTCCCTGAGTCCGGCAATGCCACCGGCAGGCCGCCGCTGGCGGAAGCGGCTTGCCGGCGCAGTCGCGTCAGCTCGCACGCTACCCCGACTGCCGCGCGCCGACGAGGACCCGGCCCGGCACGCGCACGGGAACGGCCTGGTCAGGCGCCCGCGCCTGCGGCTGGCCGAAGGCCGTCAGGCTGGGACCCGGCAGCCGCCTGGCTGGCGGCGCCCTGGCCTGCCGTGCGCAGCCAGCCGGTAATCGCCTGCGCGGTTTCGCCCGGCGCTTCCAGCTGCGGGACGTGGCCGGTCCCGGGGAACTCGATCATGGCCCAGGAGGGGTTCGCGCGGGCGGCGGCCCGGGCGGCCGCGATCGGTACCAGGCGGTCGCGGGTGCCGTGGATGAGCAGCACCGGGCAGCCGGCCGAGCGGATCCGCCGCCGGTAGTCCCGCCGCCCGGGATAGCCCATGGTGGCCACGACGGACCGGGTGGCCGCCATGAAGTCCTGCTCAGCGCCGGGGAACGCGGCCCGCTGCTGCGCCAGCTCCAGGTGCCTGGCGATCACGCCGGCCGTCACCCGCGACGGGTCCGCGCAGCACAGCCGGAGGATGCCGGCGACGACCTCGTCGGGGCCCTGCGGCCGGCGGGCGGCCGGGATGAGCCGGCCGAGGCCGGGCAGCAGATACCCCGCGAACGTCGCCAGGACCAGCGGGTCGGGCCGGGCCAGCACGAACGGCAGCGCCGGATCCAGCAGGATGAGGCCGGCCACCGCGTCCGGCGCGAGGCTCGCTTCCAGCAGCGAGATCATGCCGCCCATCGAGTTCCCGAGCAGGATCACCGGCCGGGAAGGCAGCGCTGCCAGGAACCGGTGCAGCAGCAGCCGGTTGGCGGTCACCCCGGCGCCGCGCCCGGCCCGCTGGGTCAGGCCGTGCCCGGCCAGGTCCGGGGCCACCACCCGGCAGGCCGGCGTCAGCAGCGGCGCGAGCGACAGCCAGTTCAGGGCGGCGCCGCCGAGCCCGTGCACGCAGACGATCAGCGGGCCGTCGGCGGCGCCGCCGAAATCCAGGTAATGGACGGGCCCGCCGAGGTCGATCCAGCGGGAGACACCGCCCGGCGGCGCGCCGGGCCCGCCCGCGAACTGGGCGCCGGCCCCGCCGTCAGCAGCCATGGTGCCCATAGCCTCAGCGGAACCCGCCTCCGGTGTCAAACCCCGCACCCGCCCGGGTCGTGACCGCGGCCGGGCCGTGTGCCACCGTCGGTGTCATGGACACGAGCGCCGAGCAGCGAGACCAGGAGGCTGACCATGCATGTGACCCGTGGCCGGGTTCCCGGCAGGCCGTCCGAGCAGCGGACCGCCACCTTCACCGGGACGGTGCACCTCGACCTGGTGATGGACACCGGTGACGTGACGGTCAACACGGTGGTCTTCACCCCCGGCGCCCGCACCTACTGGCACGCCCACCCGGGCGGCCAGCTGCTGCAGGTCACCGGCGGGCGCGGGATCGTTGCCAGCCGCGGCGGTCAGGCGAGCATCGTGGCCAGCGGCGACCTGGTCTGGGCCGAGCCGGGCGAGGAGCACTGGCACGGGGCGTGCCCAGACAGCCTGCTGACCCACACCGCCGTGTCCCACGGCCCGACCCAGTGGCAGGGCGAGGTCAGCGAGCCCGACTACACCGCGGCGCAGCAGGCGTGACCTGATGTCGCGCAAGGTCGTCGTGGTCGCCGTCAACGGCGTCACCGGCCGGATGGGGTACCGGCAGCACCTGGTGCGGTCGCTGCTGGCGATCCGCGAGCAGGGCGGCGTGCCGCTCGGTGACGG
>DASQSC010000554.1:0-6599 GCA_035642555.1 Streptosporangiaceae bacterium
CCTCCGCCGAGGTGATGAAGGCGGCCGTGGGCCACCTGGAACCGCACATGGAGCGGTCCGAGGACGGCGGCAAGGGCCGGATCGTGCTGGCCACGGTCAAGGGCGACGTGCACGACATCGGCAAGAACCTGGTCGACATCATCCTCACCAACAACGGCTATGAGGTCATCAACATCGGCATCAAGCAGCCGGTGTCGGCGATCGTGGACGCCGCGCTGGAAGGCGGTGCCGACGTGGTGGGGATGTCCGGGCTGCTGGTGAAGTCGACCGTGGTGATGCGGGACAACCTGGCCGAGCTGAACTCCCGCGGGCTGGCGGGGCGGTGGCCGGTGCTGCTCGGCGGGGCCGCGCTCACCCGTGCCTACGTGGAGCAGGACCTGGGGGCGCTGTTCGACGGCGAGGTGCGCTACGCCAGGGACGCGTTCGAGGGGCTGCGGCTGATGGACGCGTTCATGGCGGTCAAGCGGGGAGAGGCGGGCGCCGAGCTGCCCCCGGTGCGGGAGCGGCGGGTCCCGGCCGCCAGCGCCCGGCTGCGGCTGACCGAGGCGGCCGACATGCCCGCCCGGTCCGACGTGGCGGCGGACAACCCCATCCCGGAGCCGCCGTTCTACGGGGACCGGATCGTCAAGGGGATTGCGCTGGCCGACTACGCGGCGTTCCTGGATGAGCGGGCCACGTTCATGGGGCAGTGGGGGCTCAAGCCGTCCCGGGGCCAGGGCGGGCCGACGTACGAGGAGCTCGCGGAGAGCGAGGGCCGGCCGCGGCTGCGGATGTGGCTGGAGCGCGTGCAGACCGAGGGGCTGCTGCAGGCCGCGGTGGTGTACGGGTACTTCCCGGCCGTCAGCGAGGGGAACGACCTGGTGGTGCTGGGCCAGTCCGGGGAGGAGCGGGAGCGGTTCACGTTCCCGCGCCAGCGGCACGACCGGCACCTGTGCCTGGCCGACTTCTTCCGGCCGCGCGAGTCGGGCGAGACCGACCTGGTCTGCCTCCAGCTCGTCACCGTGGGCAGCCGGATCAGCGAGGCGACCGGCGAGCTGTTCGCCAAGAATGCCTACCGCGACTACCTGGAGCTGCATGGGCTGTCCGTCCAGCTCACCGAGGCACTGGCGGAGTACTGGCACAGCCGGATCCGGGCCGAGCTGGGCCTGGCCGCCGACGACCCGCCGGACCTGGACGGGATCCTCGGCGTCGGCTACCGGGGCTGCCGGTACTCGTTCGGCTATCCCGCCTGCCCGGACCTGGAAGACCGGGCCAAGTCGGTGCGGCTGCTGCGGCCGGAGCGGGTCGGCGTCGCCCTGTCCGAGGAGTTCCAGCTGGTGCCGGAGCAGTCCACCGACGCCCTGATCTCCCACCACCCCGAGGCAAGGTACTTCAGCGCTTGAGCGGGGGGGTGCGGGGGGAGGCGGCGGCCCGGGTTCCGCCCGGGGCCAGGGCCCCCGGGCTGCAGGCGGTCCTGCTCGATATGGACGGCCTGCTGGTGGACTCCGAGCCGCTGTGGTTCGAGGTCGAGCGCCAGGTCATGGCCCGGCTGGACGGCCCCTGGAGCCCGGCCGACCAGGCCTACCTCATCGGCGGCTCGCTGGACCGCTCGGTCCGCTACATGCTCGGCAAGGCGGCCAGGCCGGCCGAGCCGGCGGTGGTCGGGTGCTGGCTGGTGGACGGCATGGCGGCGCTGGTGCGGGACCAGGGAGTCCCGCTGAAGCCGGGCGCTGCCGCCCTGCTGAGCTCGCTGGCCGCGGCCGGGATCCCGACGGCGCTGGTCACCTCGGCCGAGCGGGCGATCATGACCGCCATCATCGAGGTGACCGGCCTGGCCGTGGACGTCACCGTGTGCGCGGAAGACGTGACCCGGCGCAAGCCCGATCCCGAGCCCTACCTGCGCGCCGCCGCGCTGCTCGGCGCCGACCCGGCCTGCTGCGCGGCGCTGGACGATTCGCCCACCGGGGTCGCCTCGGCGGAGGCGGCCGGCTGCGCCGTGGTGGCCGTACCGAGCGTGCCGATCCCGCCCGGCGCCGGCAGGCTCATGGTGGCGTCGCTGGCCGAGGTGACCCCGGGCACCCTGAGAGATCTTGTTCAGAATCGGTGCCTATGACAGGAAAATACTGATTCGATCACAATCAAGGCACGACATTCCGCTAGATCTGGCGCACTGAGTAAAGACAGTGCATCCTCCGGCTAACGCCCGGTCCAAGCCTCTCTCTGCGTGACCGGGGGTCTCCTTTTGTGTCCGCCGGGGTGGCAGGAGAGCTGGCTGAATGACTGCGCCGATCGAGGTCAGCGGCGACGCGGCAGCGGCACCCGAGGCCGTCCTGTCCGGGGTCAGCGCCAAGGTCGTGGAGGGCCGCTCGCTCGGCCAGATCGCGTGGCTGCGGCTGCGCCGGGACCGGGTGGCGATGACCGGCGGGTTGATCGTGCTCGTCCTCATCGTGATCGCGATCATCGGGCCGTACTTCGTGCAGAACCCCAGCACCTACCACGCGGGCCTGATTAATCCCACGTTCAGCCGGCCCAACGGCGCGTTCGGGGGAATCAGCCTGGCGCACCCGCTCGGGGTCGAGCCGGTCACCGGCCGCGACATGCTCGCGCGGATCGTGATCGGCGCCCGGTACTCGCTGCTGATCGGGTTCCTGGCGACGGCGCTCGCGGTGGCGCTCGGCGTGCTGATGGGCGTGATCGCGGGCTATTTCGGCGGCTGGGTTGACTCGGTGATCGCCCGGTCGATGGATGTGTTCCTGGCGTTCCCGCTGCTGGTGTTCGCGATCGCGCTGGTCGGGGTGATCCCCAGTTCGGCGTTCGGGCTGTCGGGCAACACGCTGCGGGTCACGCTGCTGGTGTTCATCATCGGCTTCTTCGCCTGGCCGTACATGGGCCGGATCATCCGCGGCCAGACGCTGTCACTGCGGGAGCGGGAGTTCGTCGACGCCGCCCGCAGCATGGGGGCCCGTGGCCCCTACATCCTGTTCCGCGAGCTGCTCCCGAACCTGGTCGGGCCGATCCTGGTCTACTCGACCCTGCTCATCCCCACCAACATCCTGTTCGAGGCGGCGCTCGACTACCTGGGGGTCGGGATCGTCCCGCCCACCCCGAGCTGGGGCCAGATGCTGGCCAATGCCGTGCAGCAGGGCTTCTTCTCGGTGGACCCGATGTACATGGTCGTCCCGGGCGTGGCGATCTTCATCACGGTCATGGCTTTCAACCTTTTCGGCGACGGGCTGCGCGACGCGCTGGACCCGAGAACCCGGTAGCCCGTACAGCCACTTTGCTCACCAGCAATCGACAGGAGGCGTTATCAGGCCATGAAGAGACACAAGGTACTCGGCCTCGCCGCGGTAGGCGCGGCCGGCGCGATCGCGCTGGCAGCCTGCGGCGGCAGTGGCGGCGGCGGCGGTGGCAAGAACACGTCCTCGGCGGCGTTCAACGCGGCCGTCGGCGCGGTGTACAGCCCGTCCAGCCAGAAGGGCGGGACGATCACCTTCGACAACAGCAGCGGCCCGGACTCCACCGACGCCGGCAACACCTACTACGCGTTCAACCTCAACTTCACCCGGCTCTACGCCACCGCGCTGACCACCTACAAGTCCTGCCCGAAGCTCTGCGGTGACCAGGTCGTGCCCGGGCTCGCCAGCTCGCTCGGCACGCCCAGCGACAATAACAAGACCTGGACCTACCACCTCAAGCCCGGCGTGAAGTTCGAGGACGGCACCCCGGTCACCTCGCAGGACGTGAAGTACGCGGTCGAGCGGACGTTCGACCGCTCGGTGCTGCCCAACGGCCCCAGCTACTTCGCGACGCTGCTGGCCGGCAACGCGGCCCACTACCCGGGCCCGTTCAAGCACCGGTCCAAGAACCTCATGGGGCTCACCGCGATCACCACGCCGGACTCGTCCACGGTGGTCTTCCACCTGAACCAGCCGTTCGCTGACTTCAACTACGTGGTGGCGTTCCCCCAGACCGCCCCGGTGCCGCCGGCCAAGGACACCGGCGCTGACTACCAGAAGCACCCGCTGTCCACCGGGCCGTACAAGTTCGCCAGCTGGCAGCTGAACAAGCAGTACACGCTGGTGCCCAACCCGCAGTGGAACCCCTCCTGGAACCCCCAGGTCAAGCAGCTCCCCAGCAAGATCATCGTGAACCTGAACGTGAACGCCAACGACGTCGACAACCGGCTGCTGGCGGGCGACATCCAGATGGACCAGCCGGGGACCGGCGTCCAGGCGGCGGCGCGGGCCCACATCCTGTCCAACCCGACCCTGAAGGCGAGCTCCGATGACCCGGTGACCGGGTTCATGTGGTTCTACTACATCAACTCCAAGGTCAAGCCGCTCGACAACATCCACTGCCGGATGGCCATCGAGTACGCGGCCAACAAGACCAACCTGCAGACCGCCTACGGCGGCCCCTACGGCGGCTCGGTCGCTTCCACCGCGATGCCGCCGACCGTGCTGGGCTACCAGAAGTTCGACCTCTATCACGCGCTCACCAAGCCGGGCGGTGACGTCGCCGCGGCCAAGCAGCAGCTCCAGATGTGCGGCCATCCGAACGGCTTCACCACCAACATCTCCTACCGCAGCGACCGCCCGCGCGAGCCTGCCTCCGCGCAGGCGCTGCAGAATGCGCTCAACCAGGTCGGCATCAAGACCACGCTGAAGGGCTTCACGGCCGCGAACTACTACAGCAACTTCGCCGGCGTCCCGAACTACGTGCACAGCCACCAGATCGGGCTGGCGGCCGGCGGCTGGGGTCCCGACTGGCCCGATGCGTACGGCTGGGGCTGGGCGCTGTTCGACGGCAAGTCCATCGTGCCCGCCGGTAACACCAACATCTCCGAGCTGAACGACCCGCAGATCAACAAGTGGTTCCTGCAGATGGAGCAGACCACCGACCAGAACCAGAAGAACACGTACGCGAACGACATCGACATGCAGGTGATGAAGGACGCGGCGATCCTGCCGGCCACCTACAACAAGGCCCTGCTCTACCGCAGTCCCAAGCTGACCAACGTCAACGTCAACAGCTACTACGGCATGTACAACTACGGCACGCTGGGCGTGAAGCAGTAACCGCCCGGCCTGCCCGAGAATCAGTCAGCTAACAAGCGAAATCGCTGGTGCCCCGGCCGGTTCACCGGCCGGGGGCACCAGGGGAGACGCAGTGATCACTTTTGTCGTCCGGCGGCTGATCGCGACCGTGTTCCTGCTGATCATCGTCAGCATCATCACTTTCGCGATCTTCTTCCTGCTGCCCAAGCTGGGCGGTCAGACCACCTATGGCCTGGCGACCCAGTACGTGGGCCGGAACCCCACCCGGGCCGCGGTGCTGCAGGTCGAGCACCAGCTCGGGCTGAATCAGCCGTTGCAGGTGCAGTACTGGCACTACCTGAAGGCGATCGTGGCCGGGGAGCACTACTCGGCCGGGCCGCACAGCGTGTACTGCCCCCCGCCGTGCTTCGGGTACTCGTTCAAGTCTCAGCAGCCGGTGTGGCCGCAGATGGTCAGCGACGCCCCGGTGACCCTGTCGCTGGCGATCGGCGCGGCGGTGATCTGGCTGGTCAGCGGCGTGGCGGTGGGCGTGGTCTCGGCGCTGAAGCGGGGGTCGCTGATCGACCGGCTGTCGATGGGGACGGCGCTGGCGGGGATCTCGCTGCCTATCTTCTTCACCGGGCTGATTTCACTGCTGCTGTTTTCGTACAAGTGGCCGGTGTTCCCGGACGTGCAGTACGTGGGGCTGACTACCAACCCGCTGCTGTGGGCGCGGAACCTGGTGCTGCCATGGGTCACGCTGGCGTTCCTGTACTCGGCGCTCTATGCGCGGCTGACACGGGCCGGGATGCTGGAGACGATGAGCGAGGACTACATCCGCACCGCCCGGGCCAAGGGCCTGGCCGAACGGAAGGTGGTGCTCAAGCACGCGCTGCGGGCGGTGCTGACGCCGATCATCACGATCTTCGGGCTGGACCTGGGCCTGCTGCTCGGAGGTGCCGTCCTCACCGAGACCACGTTCTCGCTGCACGGCCTCGGGTTCTTCACCATTCAGGCGATCCAGAACCAGGACTTCCCTGAGATCATGGGCGTGGTCATGCTGGCATCGTTCTTCATCGTGATCGCCAACATGGTCGTCGACATCCTGTACGCCTACGTCGATCCCCGGGTGAGGCACTGATGGCCGCGAACCCGCCGGAAGCCGCAGCGGCTGCGCCGGCAGCCGCGCCGGGGCCGGCGGTCATGCTGGAGCTGCGTGACCTTCGGGTGCACTTCCCGACCGACGACGGGATCGTCAAGGCCGTGGACGGGGTCTCGTTCCGGCTGGAGCGGGGCCGGACGCTGGGCATCGTGGGGGAGTCCGGGTCGGGTAAGAGCGTGACCAGCCTGGCGGTCATGGGCCTGCATCACGGCACCACCGCCCGCATCGAAGGCCAGGTCTGGCTCGACGGAGAGCAGCTGATCGGCGCCGACCCGGCGCGGGTCCGCCAGCTGCGCGGCAGCAAGATGGCGATGATCTTCCAGGATCCGCTGTCGTCGCTGCATCCGTACTTCTCGGTCGGCTCCCAGATCGTGGAGGCGTACCTGGTGCACAACCAGGTGAGCAAGGCCGTCGCGCGC
>DASQSC010000555.1:0-4883 GCA_035642555.1 Streptosporangiaceae bacterium
GTGCCGCTGGCGCTGGCGCCGGTCCGGGTGGTCCGGTCCGGCGCGGACGGGACCGCGCTGATCGCCGCGCTCGGCCGGACCGGCCGGCTGCAGCTAGCCTTCGGCGTCCTGCTGACGATCGGCCTGGCCATCCGGCTCTGATCGGGGGGGTGTGGGGCCATCGGGGTCCGGGGCCATCGGGGTCCGGGGTGTCCCCGGGGAACGCCGTCCCCGGGGAGGCGCCGTGTCCCCCCGAGCCGGTTCTGACTGGTTCTGGGCCGCCTCCGGGCCGTTCGCCGGTCCGTTGACCGGGCCGTTCACCGGGGGCGAGATGCCCGGCGCCGAGATGCCCGGGGCGGAGATGCCCGGGGCGGAGATGCCCGGCAGCGCGGCGGCCTCGGCCTGGACCGCGGCGACTTCCGACTCGACGGCCTTGACCGCGGCCTCCGCCGCGGCTGACCCGGCTGGCTGGTGCCGCTGCTGCCGCTGGCGGTGCTGTCCGGGCTCGTCCGGCTGGTCCCCGGCGCCCCGCTCCCCCGCCGGCCGCGCTCCCGCCCCCCGGTCGAACGCGCCGCTCAGCGACTTCATGGCGGTGGTCAGCTCGCTGGGGATCATCCACACCGTGTTGCCCTCGCCCTGCGCGAGCTGCGGCAGGGCCTGCAGGTACTGGTAGGCGAGGAGCTTCGGGTCCGGGTCACCCTCGTGGATCGCGGTGAACACGGTGTCGATGGCCTGCGCCTGGCCCTCGGCCCGGAGGATCGCCCCCTGCCGGTCGCCTTCGGCGCGCAGGATGTTGCTCTGCTTCTCGCCTTCCGCGGTGAGGATCTTGGACTGTCGCTGGCCCTCGGCGGTGAGGATCGTGGCCCGCTTCTCCCGTTCCGCCCGCATCTGCTTCTCCATCGCGTCCACGACGCTCTTGGGCGGGTCGATCGCCTTGATCTCGACCCGGGTGACCCGGATGCCCCACTTGCCGGAGGCGTCGTCGAGCACGCCCCGCAGCATGGTGTTGATCCGGTCCCGCGAGGTGAGGGTCTGCTCCAGGTCCATGGAGCCGATGACGCTGCGCAGCATCGTGGCGGTCAGCTGCTCGATCGCCTGGATGTAGTCCACGATCTCGTAATCGGCCGCGCGCGGGTCGGTGACCTGGAAGAACAGCACCGTGTCGATGGTGACGACGAGGTTGTCCTCGGTGATGACCGGCTGGCCCCGGAAGGACACCACCTGCTCGCGCAGGTCGATGAGCGGCTTGACCCGGTCGATGAACGGAATGATGAAGTTCATCCCGGGTTCGAGGGTCTTGCGGTAACGGCCCAGCCGCTCGATGTTGCGTGCCCTGGCCTGCGGCACGATCCGGACCGTCTTGATCACGAGCATCGCCATCAGCAGGACGACCACCAGGCCGACGATGATTCCGGCCACTTCCATCACTACTCCCGGGGGTAGACAAGAGCTGTCGCGCCATCGATCTTGATGACGTCGACGGTGCTGCCGGCCGGGATGACGAGGGTCTCGTCATAGGGCCGGGAGGACCATTCCTCGCCGCCGATCCGGATCCGGCCGGCGTACGCGCTGACGTCTTCCAGCACCAGGGCGGACCGCCCGACCAGGGCGGCGGTACCGGTCCGCAGCGGCGGGGGCTGCTTGATGTGGCGCATGGCGATCGGCCTGACCACTCCCAGGCCGGCCACCGCCGCCACCGCGAACGCGATCATCTCGGCCGGCAGCCCGAGGCCGGCCGCCCCCACCACTCCGCCGGCCGCCGCCGCCACCGCGAGCAGGCCGAGCGCGAGCGTCCCGGTGAGAATCTCGGCGCCGCCCAGCAGCGCAGCGGCGATCAGCCAGATGACCCACGACTCCATGGCCGCTCCCGAACCGGGCAGACACCGGGGACCACGGCGGACAGGGACTTCCTGCTTCGCCCCTAATGAAACAGTAACTCCGCCCGGCCCGCATCACCACGTCAGCAGGCCAGGAAAGGGTCAGGCCGGGAAGGTCAGGCCAGGCGCTCCCGCAGCGCCAGCGCCCGGCCGGGGTGATCGGTCACCACCACGTCAACCCCGGGATCGGCCAGCCACCGGGCCAGCGCCCGGTCGTTGTTGACGGTCCAGACCATGGTCCGCAGCCCCCGGGCGCGGCAGTCGGCGAGCCTCGCGGGGGTCGCCAGCCGCCGGTGCAGCACCGCCCAGTCCGCCCGGCAGGCGGCCACCCGGTCCAGCCGGGAGCGGGCGGGCCGCCGCGACCGGTGCAGGCCCTCCCGGAGCGTGTCGGGCAGGTCGGCCCCGAGCGCGAGCCCGGCGGATACCTCGGGGAAGCGCTGCTTGATCCCGGCGATCAGCCCGGCGTCGCTGGTCGTGACCACGAAGCCGTCCGGGCCGAGCAGGGCGAGCGCGCGCGCCACCAGCCGGTGGGAGCTGGCCGCGGCCTTGAGGTCGAGCTGCGCGATCGCCCTGCCCGCCAGCAGCGTGAGCAGCCGTTCCGCCCGTGGCACCTCATATCCGGCGAGCTGGCAGAGCCGCGGGTAACTGAGCCGGTTCACCGGGGCCAGCCAGCGCGGGGCCGAGTGACAGGCGACCAGCACGCCGTCGGCGCACTGCCGCACGTCCAGCTCGGCGTACTCGGCGCCGGCCGCCAGCGCGTCCGTGTACGCCCGGTAGGTGCCGGGCGGTGCGGTCTCCGAGCCGCCCTGGTGGGCTGAGACGGCGGCCCGGCGGGCCGGGATGCCGGCCCGGGCCGGCGGCCGGGGAGTGCCGGGCTGCCCGGTCACGGCTGGCCGGCGGGCCGGGCCAGCGGCGCCCCGGCCAGCAGCGGCAGGGCCACCTCGTCCACGATCTCGCAGATGACCCGGTCCGGGATGGGCGCGCCGTGGGTGAGGAAGTACTGCAGCAGCAGCACCGGCGCGGCGGTCAGCGCGAACGCCCCGGGCGGCGGTCCCGCCCGCTCGCCCCGGGCCGAGGCGCGGTCCAGCACCTCCGTCAGCAGCTTGCCCCGGGTGCCGACCACCCGCGCCCGGACCGCGGCGGTGCGCTCAGGATCGGCAAGCGTCTCCGCCAGCACCCCACGTACCGCCTCGCCGAACGGGCCGGCCAGCCGTCCGGCCATTTCCTGCAGCAGCGCCAGCAGGTCCCCGCGCAGGCTGCCGGCGTCGGGCAGGGACTGCGGGCCCGGGCCGGTATGGCCGAGCGCGTCGGCCACCAGCTCCGCCCGGCTCGGCCAGCGCCGGTACAGGGACGCCTTGCTGGCCCGGGCCCGGGCGGCGATCCGTTCCATGGCCATGCCGGAGTAGCCGGATTCCGCGAGCTCGGCCAGTGCCGCGTCGCAGATCGCCGCGAACAGGGCGTCGCCGCTGCGACGGGGCGCCCGCCGGTGATCGGGGGTGCTCGCCGACGGCTCGTTGTCAGTGCTGCTCATCGGCATCCCAAGGGGCCCAATGTGAAAAGTGTCCGACCCATACGTTAATCTCTAGAAGAGAACGGACCGTACTCATGGTATCCAGGCTGCCGACCCCTCCGCCAGGCACGGGGTGCCGGCAGCGGGCGGGGGTACCGGGGACGAGCACGGTCCCTGCGGGACGATTACCTGCGGGACGGGGCATGGCGGCTAGCACTGCGGCACGGGACACGGTTACTGCGGTAGCCGGCACAGCGCTGGGCAGGCCGGCATGATCGACCTGGAACTGACCTGGCAACAGGCGGCGGGCGTGGCGGCGGTCCTGCTGTCGGCCGCGGCCATCGCGGCCCGGTCGGGGCGTCCGCGGGTGTCCCGCGCCGCCGCGTTCGGCCGCGAGGCCGGCATTCTCGTCGCGCTGTTCGCGCTCTGGCAGTTCGCCGGCAGCTTCGCGTCCGCATCCCCGTCGGCCGCGCTGGACCGGGCCGCGTGGATCTGGCACGCCGAGCGCGCACTGCATGTGCCCAGCGAGACGGCGCTGCAGCACGTGTTCCTCCCCTATCCGCCGCTGATCCAGCTGTCCAACCTGTATTACGCCTCGCTGCACTTCATGGTTCTGGTCGGCTGCCTGGTCTGGCTGTTCACGCGGCACCGCGACCGGTACCGGCGGGTCCGCACCACCGTGGTCCTTTTCACCGGCATCTCGCTGCTCATCCAGTTCATGCCGGTGGCGCCGCCCCGGCTGCTACCCGGGGACGGCATGACCGACACGGCGATCCAGTACGGGCAGTCGGTCTACGGCTCGGTCGCCGGGTTCAGCGCCGACCAGCTCTCCGCCATGCCATCGGTCCACGTCGGGTGGGCGCTGCTGGTCGCCCTGGTGGCGGTGCGCGTCTCGGGCAGCCGGTGGCGGTGGCTGGCGCTGCTGTATCCGGCCCTGACCACCCTGGTCGTGGTCATCACCGCGAACCACTTCTGGCTGGACGGGATCGTCGCCGCGGTACTGCTCGGCCTGGCACTGGCGGTGCAGGCGGCGGCGCGCGAGGCCGCCCCGGCGCTCGCCCGGGCCTGGCCCGCCCTGCCAGCGCGGCTCCGGCCGCGGCGGGCCGGCGCCAGCCAGGCGCCTGTGGCCGCAGAGCCGGAACGGCTGGCTATTCACATCGCCCCGCCGGCGCGAGGATCATGGGAGGATCGCGAACCGCAAGGGGGTTCCCATGACCGCACCGGCCCTCCCGTCCTACCAGCACGGGACCTCTGAACTGCCCCTCCTCGGCGAGACGATCGGCGCCAACCTGCGCCGGATCGCGGCCGGCAACCCGGACCGGGAGGCCGTGGTCGACGTGCCCTCGGGCCGGCGGTGGACCTACCGCCAGCTGGACGCGGACACCGATGTCCTGGCCAGCGGGCTGATCGAGGCCGGGCTCCAGGCCGGCGACCGGCTCGGGATCTGGGCGCCGAACTGCGCCGAATGGGTGCTGCTCCAGTACGCCACCGCCAAGGCCGGCGTGATCCTGGTGAAC
>DASQSC010000556.1:0-4358 GCA_035642555.1 Streptosporangiaceae bacterium
GCGCTGCTGAGCCGCTACCACGCCGACCTGATGGGCACGTCCGGCCAGAGCTACCTCAACGCGCTGGTGCGGCTGCGCGGCGGGACGGCGGCGATTCCCGCGTTCCGGGCCGATCTGGCCCGGGTGAGCGGCCGCTCCGACATCGACGTGTGGGACAACTACCACTACTTCGGCGGGCCGCAGCGCAAGGTCACCGGGTATGAGGCGGTGGTCTTGGCGGCGTTCGGGCTGGCGGCCCTGGTGGCGGCGTTCTTGCTGGTCGGCCAGCTGGTAGCCCGGTATGCGTCGGCTGCCGCGGCCGAGCTCAGCGTGCTGCGGTCGGTGGGCATGACCCCGCGTCAGGCCATCGCGGCCGCCTCGGCCGGGCCGTTGCTGGCCGCCGTCGCGGGAGCCTCGCTCGGCGCCGGCGGCGCGGTCCTGGCGTCGGCCTGGCTACCGATCGGCGCCGCGTCGCTGCTGGAACCGCACCCGGGGATCGACGCGGACTGGCTGGTGCTTGGCATCGGGTGGGCGACGGTCCCGCTGCTGGTGCTGGGCGGCGCCGCGGCAGCGGCCGCGGCGGCGCTGGCATCGGCCCGGAAGGGGTCCCGCTCCCGCCGGTCCGCGGTAGCTGGCGCGGTGGCGGGCGCCGGGCTGCCGGTGCCGGCGCTGGTCGGTACCAGGTTCGCGCTGGAGCCCGGGCACGGCCGGTCGGCGGTGCCGGTCCGGCCGGCCATCGCGGGCGCGGTTGCCGGCGTGCTGGGAGTCATCGCGGCCTTCACGTTCTCGGCCGGCGTGAGCGACGCGGCGGCCAACCCGCAGCGCTTCGGCCAGACCACCCAGCTGGAGGCCTACCTGGGGCTGAACGGGCACGAGATCGGGCCGTCCGGGCGGCTGCTGCGCACGGTCGCCGCCGATCGCGACGTTACCGGCCTCAACGACACCCTGATCGGGGTGGCCCAGGCGGGCGGGGTGTCGGTGACGGCCTACTCCTACCGCCCGGTCGGCGGCAAGCGGCTGCCGGTCGTCCTCACCAGCGGTCGCCTGCCCGCCAGCGCGGATGAGGCCGTGCTGGCGGCCACCACCGCCCGCCAGCTGCGAGCCGGCCCCGGGTCGGTGGTGCGGTTCACCGGCGGGACGGTTCCCCGCACGGTGATGGTGACCGGGATCGGGTTCGTGCCCGAGGGCTCGCACAACGGCTACGACAGCGGTGCCTGGCTCACCCCCGCCGGGTTCGGCCGGCTCTTCCGGGGCGCGCACTACGCGTTCAAGTTCCGCACGGCGGAGGTGGCGCTCCGGCCGGGCGCCGACCCGGCGGCGGTGGCGCGGCGGCTCAATTCCGCCGCCGCGGCCATCGGGAACGGGCAGGCATACGGCTTCACCCCGCCGCAGCCGCCCGAGCAGCTGAAGGAGATCAGGGACGTGGCACAGCTGCCGCTGGCGCTGGGCGGGTTCCTGGCCCTGCTCGCGGCGGGCGCGGTCGGGCACGCGCTGGTCACCGCGGTGCGGCGGCGCGGCCACGAACTGGCGGTGCTGCGCGCCCTCGGCCTGACCCCGCGGCAGGCACGGCTGGTACTGGCCACCCAGGCCACCCTGCTCGCGCTGGCCGGGCTGGCCCTGGGCGTGCCGCTCGGGCTGGCGCTCGGCCGTGCGGTATGGCGGGCGGTCGCCGGCAGCACGCCGCTCGCCTACCACCCGCCGCTGGCGGTGTGGGCGCTGGTGCTGATCGCGCCGGCCGCGCTGCTGGCCGCGAACCTGCTCGCCGCCTGGCCCGGCCAGCGGGCTGCCCGCCTGCGCAGCGGTCACCTGCTGCGTGCCGAGTGAGCGGCGCCTGGTGAAAAAGGCCCGCCCCGGCAGCGGCCGCTGCCGGGGCGGGCTGATGAAGCCGGATTCCCCCGTATTCATCGGGTCCCCCACGTGCATACTCGCATGCCCGCCAGCAGCGGCGACAGCCGGGGCCGGCTAAGGCCATCTCTCGCAGATCTTCAGCCTGCTACGCGCCGGCCAAGATCCACGAGACACGACCTAGAGCGGCGGCGACGGCACCAGCGGCGGGAGCGGACCAGGCCGGGCCAGCATCTCTTTCGCCCCGGCGAGCGGGTCCGGCGGCGGGCGGAGCAGCGCCCGGGCGATCGTGGCATGGGCGCGGGCGGTGATCAGCAGCACGTAGTTGAACAGCAGCCAGAGCACGAGGCAGCCCGCCGCCGCGAGCAGCGCCTTCGGCAGGGTGTCCAGGTAGAGGCCGGTCCCGCCGGCCCCGTGCGGGCCGTTCGGGAAGTAGCCGAGCTGAACCCCGTGCACGCTCGTGCCGTTGCTGAAATCGCTGCGCGGGAAGCGGTACCACGCCGGCAGCGTGATCCCGGACAGGAAGGTCAGCCACACGGTGAGCACGACCGTGTCCAGGATGAACAGCGGAGCCCAGAGGCCGATCAGGTAGGCGACATCGCGCCAGGTGGCGGGGTCCCGCCAGCGGGTGGTGGCCTGGGCGACGATCCCGCGCCGGGTGACCGGCCGGTAGCTGCCGCGCACCGGCCGGGTCAGGACCTGCCGCAGCCGCCAGCGCTCCGCGTTGGCGCAGCCGCGCACCACTCCTGCCGCGGCTGCCAGCAGCGGGATCCCGGCGAGCGTGACCGCGAGCATCACCGCGACGGCGGCAGCCGTGAAGGCCAGCGCGAACAGCACCCAGCCGGTGACCAACACGTAACAGACCAGGTACCAGGCGCCGCGCCAGAGGCCGGCCGAGACCGCCAGCCGCAGCGGGTTACGGTACGCCCGCAGCCGCAGCCGCGTGGCCGGGTCACCGCTGCCCGCCGCGGGCGTCCCGCCGGCCCGGGGGCCGGGAACACGCGGCCGGGCGCTCATCCGACGTCTCGCATCAGCTGCTCCACCGCCTGCACGTGCTCGGTGAGCTTGACGAGTTCGGTCCGCAGTTCCTCCTGGTTGGCCACGGCCTGCTCGGCGAGGGCGCGATAGGCGGCCATCGCGACCGCGTCCGCCCGGTGCGCCTGCAGCCGGTGCCACGACGCAACGATCACCGCGGTCACGGCGCCGATGATGACCAGGATGCCGAGCGGGATGGTGATCCCGACGAGGGCTCCCGACGACGTCATGGCGAGTCCCGTGCCGGTCACGCGTCTTCCCCTGCCACGCTGGTGCCTCCACTGCCCATCTCGGGGTCCCCTTCCGCGGCGTCCGCCTGCAGCGCCGAGACGATCAGTTCCGGGCTGATCCGCAATTCGAACGCGCTGAGCTCGAAATACTTCATCGCCTTCCCGTCATCTGACAGCTCGAGCGTGCCGGTGACCAGGCCCGCCTTCTCCAACCGGTCCAGGTGCATGTACAGCAGCGGCCTGGACATGCCGAGCCTGCGCGCCAGTTCGCTCACGTGCACGCGGCCGCCGGACAGCTCCGCGATAACGCGCAGCCGCTGCGGGTTCGCCACCGCCGTGAGCACGGTGAGCAGCTCGTCACTGGTCAGGGCGCTGTCGCCTCTCTCAGTCCCTAAACCTCTCTGTCCCTACACATGTAAGCCAGAATTTACATGTGACGGCATCCGGCGGCAAGCTGGTTTCCGGGACTGCAATCCCGCCACCGGGACCTGAGCCCCGCCGCCGGCCCGCGGGAGGACCTGATACGGATGGATGCCGTGACATCCCTGGATCAGCAGCTCCGGTTCCTGCTCGAGGCCGACCAGCTGAAGGGCGTGCTGCGGCAGAGCCCGCTCGCCGACCGCTCCCGGCGGGAGAATTCCGCCGAGCACTCCTGGCACGTCGCGCTGATGGCGGTGGTGCTGGCCGGTCACGCGCCGCCCGGCACCGACCTGGGCCGGGTCATCGCCATGCTGCTGCTGCACGACCTGGTGGAGATCGATGCCGGCGACCTGTCCGTCTACGCCGACGAGGCCGCCCAGGCCCGGCAGGCGACGGCCGAGGCGGCGGCGGCCCGGCGGCTGTTCGGCCTGCTGCCGCCCGGGCAGGCAACGCAGCTGCGGGCGCTGTGGGAGGAGTTCGAGCAGCGGCGCACCCCGGAGGCGAGGTTCGCCCGGGCGCTGGACCGGCTGCAGCCGATGCTCGTCAACTACCACGTGGGCGGCGGCACCTGGCGCGCTCCCGGGATCACCGCCCCGCAGGTGCTGGCCAAGGCCGACCTGGTGGCCGATGGCTCGGCGACGCTGGGCGAATACGCGCGCGCCCTGATCGCCCGGGCTGTGGAACACGGTTACCTGGCCGCGGGCGGTTCACCGGGCTGACTCCCGTTCCGCAGACTCACCGGCCGCGCGGACGCCTCCCCTGGCGTTCCCCGGCGGCGGGCAGGGTACGGAGCAGGCATGAGCCAACCCCTCGGCGGGCTGTCGCCACGCAAGCTGACCAGCCGGGCCG
>DASQSC010000557.1:0-3650 GCA_035642555.1 Streptosporangiaceae bacterium
TACTGCCAGGACAACGAGCTGTCCTGGGTGGACTGGGAGGAGGCGGGCCGCCAGGCGGGCCAGCTGGAGTTCGCCCGGGCGCTGGCTGCGTTCCGCCGCGACCACCCGGTGTTCCGGCGGCGGCGCTTCTTCCAGGGCCGCGCGGGGCCGGACGGGCTGGCCGACATCGCCTGGCTGACCCCGGCCGGCCGGGAGGTCACCAGCCGGTTCTGGGCCAGCCGGGAGGCCCGGGCGATGGGCGTGTTCCTGAACGGCGACGCGATCAGCGAGCCCGGCCCGCGCGGGGAGCCGATCCGGGACGACTCGTTCCTGATGCTGCTGAGCGCTGCCGCCGAGCCGGTCACCTTCACCCTGCCCGCCGCCCGGTACGGGGAGAGCTGGGCCGTGGTGCTGGACACCGCCGCCGCCGAGGTCACCTCGCCCGATGACGACCGGCCGCGGGTCAAGGCGGGCGAGCAGCTCACGGTGCCCGGCCGGGCGGTGGTCATCCTGCAGCGGACCAAGCCGCAGGGAAGCTAGCTCCCGGGTCTGAGCTCCCGCGGGGTGGGCGGCCATGGCTCACTCCCGTGCCTGGCCTGCCAACTGGTG
This sequence comes from Streptosporangiaceae bacterium, assembly GCA_035642555.1. Classification (GTDB taxonomy): domain Bacteria; phylum Actinomycetota; class Actinomycetes; order Streptosporangiales; family Streptosporangiaceae; genus JAIRTY01. The sequence continues at coordinate 589 of DASQSC010000557.1, forward strand.
CCCGGTGAGCTCGATGGCCGGGATGCCGTCCTGCTCGGCCCACACCCCGCACGGCCCGCCGTCGGGACTGGTGCCCAGCGTGAGCGGGGTGCCGTCCATGGCCAGCGCCGGCTGGTAGTAGGCCGCGACCTGCGCGACGTCGGCGCTGATGTAGTGGCCGATCAGCGACCGCCGGAACCGGCCGGAGGCACGGTTGGGCAGGCTCCCGTGCACCAGCGAGCCGTTGAAGAACAGCACGTCTCCCGGGCGCATGACGACCGGCCGGATCAGGGCGCTGCCCGGCAGCGGCACCGTGACGCTGGTGAAGCTGGCGCTGGTGTCAGCCTGGCTGGCGCACAGAATCGGCCACTCGTGACTGCCCGGCACCACCTGCAGGCAGCCGTTGTCCTCATCCGCCGGGTCGAGTGCCATCCAGGCGGCGACGCAGGTCCCCGGCTGCGCCCGGAGGAAGTAGTTGTCCTGGTGCAGGGCCTGCCCCCGGGCACCGGGCGGCTTGAAGTACAGCATGGTCTGGACCGCGTACGGCTCGGCGCCGGTGAGCCGCCGCAGCCGGGCCGCGATCCGCGGGTCCAGCAGCCACCGCAGGCTGACCTCATCCCACCGGTGCATGTGCGCCATCCGCGGGTAGCGCCGCAGCGGGTCCCGCGCCTGCGGGTCGGCTCCCACCAGGTCGTGCGGGTAGCTGCCGCGGCGGCGCAGGGCAATGAAGTGATCGCGGTACCGGGCCGCGTCCCCGGCCGAGAAGAGCCGCCGGGCGACCACGTAGCCGTCGCGCTCGAACGCAGCCTTGAACGAATCGCTCACCTGATGCTCCCCGGATCATGACATGCGGCCACCCGGGCTGATGCGCGATTACCCGGGTCGCTCCTAAGCTCAAGAGTGACAATGCGGCGCTCGTGGGGAACATGGGATATCCGCGCATGCTGTTGTATTTTCCGATCACTGGCTACAGGAACGGCCCGGGCCGGGCGCGCGGCAGGGTGCCACCATGCTCCGGCTGACCGCGCCGCCGCTGTACTGGCGGTGCGAGCCAGGCTGGTCCTGGCGCGCGCTGCCGCTGCCCGACTACCTGCTCTGGTGGGTGATGGACGGGGCGGGCCAGCTCACGCTGCGCGGCCGGTCCTGGGATCTGGTGCCGGGCACCAGCATCGTGTTCGCCCCTCGCGACCAGCCACAAGCCAGTCACGAGCGGCAGCGGAGGCTGCTGGTGTTCGGGATGCACTTCACCACCGGCCGGGAGGCGCAGCCGGACCTGCGGGGACTGCTGCCCGCCCGGCCCCGGCTCGTGCATGACCAGGGCTTCCTGGCCGCGCTGGCGGCCCGGGCGGAGGCGGGCTACCGCCGCGGCGACGCGCTGGGAGCCCGGCAGAGCCAGCTCTGCCTGCAGCAGATGCTGTGCCTGCTGCACGAGGAAGCGTCCCGGGCCTGGCCGTCCTGGGCCGACCTGATCATCGACGACATCGCCCGCTCGGTCCGGCAGGATCCGGGCCAGGCCTGGACGGTGCCCCAGCTGGCCGGGCAGGCCAGCCTGTCGACCCCGCAGTTCACCCGGCGCTTCCGGGGCCGGACCGGGATGGCCCCTGGTCACTTCATCGTGCTGGCGCGGATCGAGCGCGCCCGGCAGCTGCTGGCGGAGACGGCGATGACGGTCAGCCAGATCGCGCGCGACCTCGGCTACCACGATCCGGCGCATTTCAGCAGGCAGTACCGCCGCTACACGGGCCACGCCCCTACTGCCCGGGGCCACCGCGGCCCGCGGTGACCGGGGAGGTCAGTCGCGGGGCCCGGGCCTGGCCGTGGCGACGACGTAGCGGCTGGTGCTGCGGAACCCGGCCGGGTCCTCGTTCCCGCGCCGCAGGATCTCCAGCAGCTGGCTGCGGGCCTGATCGGCGGTCCCGTGCTGGGTGAGGACGCGCATCCCGGCGACCGCGGCCGGACTGCTGCCGGTTTCCCGGTCGAGGTACTCCGCCGGAGAGAGCCCGGTGAATGCCAGGTTGTGCTGCTCGGCGGCAACCCGCAGGCCGTGCGGCGCGAACAGGCCGCCGAGCGCCGCCGGGTCGTGCCACGCGAACGGCGGCTGCGGGGGCGGCTGCCCGAGCGCGCCGGCGACCAGCCGGCCGGCGGCCGCGTACAGCTCGGACATGGCCCCGCCGGGCAGCCAGGCGCTGAGCACGATCCGCCCGCCCGGCGCGAGGACGCGGGCCATCTCGGCGGCAGCGGCAGCCGGATCGGCCGCGAGGATCACCCCGAACACGGACAGGATGGCATCGGCGCTGGCGTCGCCGGCCGGGATCGAGCCGGCGTCGCCCTGCCGGAACTCGGCGCTGAGCCCGTCGCCGGCAGCCCGCTCCCTGGCCACTTCGAGCAGCCGCGCCGCCGGATCCACCCCGGTCACCTCGGCGCCGCCGGCGGCGGCGAGCAGCGCGGCGTTACCGGTGCCGCAGCCGAGGTCAAGCACCCGCTCGCCGGGACCAACGGCGGCGGTCCGAACCACCGCTTCCGCGGCGGGCCGCAACTCCTCGGCCGTGACCTCGTACCGCCCGATTCCCCAGTCAAGGCCCTCGGCCACGCGCGCCTCCCCAGCCCGCCACTCGTCCCGGGCTTCGCCGGTTGTCACGGCACGAGTATGCCTGCCCCGGCCGGCCCGCCGACCGCCGCCGCTGGGGCTTGTGCCGGGTGCGTGTCCCGCAGATCATCAGCCTGCTGCGCGTCGGCCAGATCCACGGGACACGCCCTAGCCTGGCCGTTCCCTGCCAGGGGCACCGGCGACGAGGTCGCGCACCCGGTTCCAGCGCGCTTCGTATCGCTGGTCGTAGCGGCGGGCGGCGCGCGCCGCCCGCCGCGGCCGGCTGGCGTAGCGGTGCTCCGCCCACCAGGAACCCGGCTTGGCCAGCCGGACCGCGCCCACCAGCGCGACGACGCCGATCACGATGCCGATCACCCCGGTCACGACCTTGCCCTTGAGCAGGCAGATGACGCTCAGCAGCAGGGTGACGGCGACGGCGGCCACCGACAGCCACCAGTCCTCCGTGCCGACGTCGCCGGACACGAAGCCGGCTCCC
>DASQSC010000558.1:0-4067 GCA_035642555.1 Streptosporangiaceae bacterium
CGGCGGCCAGCGCTCCGCGTGCGGGGCCCGGCACCGGTTCTCATTTCAGCAGCAGGCGGCTCACCCGGCGCCCCGCCACCAGCAGCCCGGCCGCGCCCATCAAGGCCAGGTACGCCGCGTGCCAGAGCAGCCCGGGCCCGACCACCCCGAGCACGAACCCGCGCATCAGCACCACCGACTGGTACAACGGCGTGCACTCCACCACCACCTGCAACACCCGCGGATACACGGTGAGCGGATAGAACGTGGTGGAGAACAGGAACAGCGGCATGCTCACGAGCGTCACGAACTCGAAGTCCTGCCAGCTTCGCATGTAGGTGGTGGCTGCCATCCCGACCGCCGCGAAGGCGAACCCGCTCAGCACCGCGGTCGGCAGCGCCAGCGCCGCCCATGGCGAACGCGCCAGCCCCATCGCCACCACCACGGCCATGAAGGCGACCGCGTACAGGGCACCGCGGATCAGCGCCCAGGTGATCTCGCCGAGCGCGACGTCGCCGGACCGGAGCGGAGTGGAGAGCACCGCGTCGTACAGCTTGGCGTACTTCAGCCGGAAGAACACGTTGAAGGTCGAGTCGTACATGGCACCGGTCATCGACGACGTCGCGAGCAGCGCCGGCGCCACGAACTGGGCATAGCTCACCTGAGTGCCCGCCGGGCCGGTCACGGTCCCCACCAGCTGCCCGAGCCCGACCCCGAGCGAGAACAGGTAGAACACCGGCTCCCCGATCCCGGATAGCAGCACCAGCCACATGTGCCGGTAGGCGCGCGCGTGCCGCTGCACCAGGTACAGGCTGTTGCGGCCGCCGAGATTGCGCCAGGGCCGGGTCAGCGCCGCGACCGGCACCACTCGCAGCGGCAGCTCCCGGACGCTGACGGCTCCCCGGGTGCTAGACATAGAGCCGCCGCCGGTAGCTGCGCTGGCCCGCCGCCATCCCGGCAACGGCCACCGCTGCCAGGTAGGCCACGTGCAGCAGCGCGCTGCCAGGTTGCGTGCTGCCGAGCGTGAGGTCCCGGCACAGCGCGACCCCGTGCCACAGCGGCGTCGCGTACGCGACCGGCTGCAGCCACCCGGGAAGCTGGCCCACCGGGTAGAAGATGCCGGAGAACAGGAACAACGGGATCATCCCGAACCGGAAGATCAGCGAGAAGGACGTCTCCCTGGACCGGGTCACGGCCCACGCCTCGAGGGGAGTGGCGAACGCCAGCCCGGTGAGCACCGCGACCGGCAGCGCCAGCAGCGCCCAGCCGGACCGGATCCCGCCCAGGATCGCCGCCACCGCCAGGAACAGGGTGCAGTTCATAGTCAGCCGGAAGGTGACGAACAGCAGGTGGCCGTGGAACACGTCCCGCGGCCGCAGCGGCGACGCCACCGCCGCCTGGTAGGTCTTGTTCCACTTCACCGAGCCGAACACCGGGAACGTGGACTCGCCCACCGCGGTCTGCATGGCGGTCGCCGCCAGCAGCCCGGGGGCCAGGAACACCAGGTAGCTGACGCCGCCCAGGCGGGCGCTGCCATGGTGGTTGACCAGCGAGCCGAGTCCCAGCCCCAGCGCGCCCAGGAACAGCACCGGGTTCAGCACGCCCGAGTAGATGGACCCGCGCCAGGTGCGGCGGTAGTCGGTCAGCCAGAACCGGAACTCCCGCAGGGCCATCGACCAGCCAGGCCCCGGCCCGGCCAGCCCTCGCCCGGCCTGGCCCCGCCCGCCGTCCGGCGCGGCCGCATCCGCGCTCATCGAACGCGTCCCTCCCCCGCTCTAATCTTCCAGCCGGCGGCCGGTGAGCCGCAGGAACACGTCCTCCAGCGTGCTGCGCCGCACCAGCGAGGTGCGCGGCTGCAGCCCGAGCCCGCGCACGGTCGCCAGCGCGGCGTCGCCATCCGTCACGTACAGCAGCACCCGGTCCGCCAGCACCTCCCGGCGCTGGGCCGGAACGTCCGCGAGCTTCTCGGCGGCCTGCTCGTGCTCGTCCGGGTCGAACCGCAGCTCGAGCACCTCCGGCGTGGAGTAGCGCTCGATCAGCGTCCGGGGCGACCCTTCGGCGGCGATCTTGCCGGCGTCCATCACCACCAGCCGGTCGCACAACTGCTCGGCCTCGTCCATGTAGTGGGTGGTCAGCACCAGCGTGACCCCCTGCTGCTTGAGCCGGAACAGCCGGTCCCAGACCGCGTGCCGGGCCTGCGGGTCAAGGCCGGTGGTGGGCTCGTCGAGCAGCAGGATCTCCGGTTCGTTGATCAGCGAACGGGCGATGGTGAGGCGCCGCTTGAGGCCCCCGGACAACGGCTCCACCTGGTCGGAGGCCCGCTCGGAAAGCTGGACGAAGTCCAGCAGCCTGGCGGTGCGCTCGGCGATCACGCTGCGTGCCAGCCCGAAGTAGCGCCCGTAGACGAGCAGGTTCTCCCGCACCGTCAGCTCGACGTCGAGCGTGTCCTCCTGCGGCACCACGCCGAGCCGGGCCCGGATGGCCGACCCGTCCGCGACCGGGTCCATTCCCATGATCGTCAGCTCCCCGGCCGTGGGCGGGGACACGCAGCCGATCATCCGCATGGTCGAGGACTTGCCGGCGCCGTTCGGCCCGAGGAAGCCGAAGGCCTCGCCCCGTCCCAGCTCGAAGTCGATCCCGTCCACGGCCGTGAACTCCCCGAACCGCTTGACCAGGCCACGAGCCCGGATCAGGGCGTGGTCCGGGACGGGTGAGTCAAGCACGCTCGCGAGGCTACCTGCCAGGCTGGGCTGGCTTCGAATGCATTTTCCGTGATCATGGGGGTACCGTGCACGAGGCAGCCTCCGGGCCCGGTACTGTCACAGAAGGCCAACCAATACCCCAGGTCACACGCACGGAGGGGACCCTGCCTGGTGACACTAGCGCGCAGGCTTTACGGGCGGTTCCGGCAGCTCATTCACGAGGGCACCAAATTCCTGGTGGTCGGGGGAATCGGGCTCGTCGTCACCAATGGCGCCTACGGGCTCTTGCACGGCCGTGGGGTCGGGCCGGTGACCTCGGCCACGATCGCCACGATCATCGCCAGCATCGTGACCTACGTCGGCAACCGCTACTGGTCGTTCCGCCACCGGGAGCGCAGCGGCGTTGCCCGCGAAGGCGTGACCTTCCTGGTGCTGAACGGGGTCGGGATCCTGATCCAGGACGCGGCCGTGGCCTTCAACGCCTATGTGCTCGGGTTGCCGCACAACAAGCTGGCCGAGGTCATCGCCCTGAACACGGGCATCGCGCTGGCCACCGTGTTCCGGTTCCTCAGCTACCGCCGCTGGGTGTGGCAGGCCCCGGCCGCGCCTCCCGCTGGCGCGCCGGCCGTTCCCGCCCGCCCGGACGGCGGGCGCGGTGACACCGGCCGGCCCGCCTCTCCGCTTCCGCCTTTGATGAGCCCGAACGGTCATCTGCCAGGCAGCCGTGGCGCCAACGGGACGGCCCTGGACGAGGCTGACCAGCGGACGGCCAACCGGGGTTAGCCCCGGCCGGAAGGCGCTGGCAAGGCCGGGGACCTCTCCTCGCGGCTACCCGGCTCCGAGGGCTGTGCAGTGCCCGTTCCTGGTCAGGCGCAACGGCTTGCCGAACGCGGCCCGGGCCTGTCCGGGGCTGAGCCTGCCGGTGGCGGCCAGCCGGCTGAGGACGTGCCCTTCCCTGGCCCGCGCGGCCGGGTAGTTCGTGAACGGGTTGTAGGCGGAGGGCGCCTGCACGGCGCCCGCCAGCAGCGCCGCTTGCGGCCAGGACAGCTCGGCAGGCGGAACCGAGAAGTAACCGCAACTGGCGGCGTTCAGGCCGTAGTACCCGTTGCCGAAGTAGGCCACGTCGGAGTACATCTGCAGGATCTGGACCTTGCTGTAGGCGAAGTCGAGCTTGATGCCGAGGCCCGCCTGCTCGGCCTGCGCCCCGGGCCCGCCCCGTCCCGGCGTGTAGAGCATCTTGGCGAGCTGCTGGTACAGGGTCGCGCCGCCCTGGTCCCCGCGGCCGGTCAGCTTGCCCGCCACGAGCCGGGCCACCGCGAACGGGTCGAAGCCCGGCTCGGAGTAGAACCGGTGGTCCTCGGTGGCCACCAGCGCCCCCGCGAACCG
>DASQSC010000559.1:0-4894 GCA_035642555.1 Streptosporangiaceae bacterium
CGGTGACTGCGGCCCACCCGCAGCTGACCGGGCTGGCCGGCCGCAGCTTCGGGCCCACCGACCCGGCTCAGCTCGGTGCCGCCGACCTGGTCTTCATGGCCCTGCCAGCGCCGGAATCAGCGGCGCTGGCCCGGCGGCTGCCCGCCGGCACGCCGATCGTGGACCTGAGCGCGAGCTTCCGGCTGGCCGACCCGGCCGCGTGGGCCGAGTTCTATCCCGGCGAGCACGCCGGCCACTGGACCTACGGGCTGCCCGAGCTGCCCGGGGCGCGGGAGCGAATCGCCGCCAGCCGCCGGGTCGCCGCGCCGGGCTGCTACGCCACGGCAGCCATCCTGGCCCTGGCCCCGCTGCTGGCGAGCGGCCTCGCCGAGCCGCAGGACATCGTCGTCACCGCGGCCTCCGGCACCTCGGGCGCCGGGCGGTCGCCGGCCCGGCACCTGCTCGCGACCGAGGTCATGGGCTCGATGTCCGCCTACCAGGTCGGCGGGGTGCACCGGCACATCCCGGAGATCGAGCAGGCGCTGGCCGGGGCGGGGGCCGCCGAGGGGGCCTGGGGCCATCGGGGGCTCGGGGCCATCGGGGTTCGGGGTGTCCCCGGGGAACACGGTCCTCGGCTAGCAGAGTGTCCCCCCGGGCCAGCACCGAAGCCCGCCGTTTCCTTCACGCCGCTGCTCGCGCCGATGCCACGCGGCATCCTGGCCACCTGCACCGCCCGGCTGGCGCCCCGTGCGGCGGGCGGCGATCCGGCGGCCCGCGAGGTACTCGCGCAGGCCTATGCCGGGGAGCCGTTCGTGCACGTGCTGCCCGCCGGGCAATGGCCGGTCACCGCGGCCACCGCCGGGTCCAACGCCGCCCAGCTGCAGGCCGCCACCGACGCCAGGGCGGGCCGGGCGGTCGTGGTCGCCGCCATCGACAACCTCGGCAAGGGCGCCGCGGGCCAGGCCGTGCAGGCCGCCAACCTCATGCTCGGCCTGCCCGAGACCGCGGGACTGACCGCGCACGGGATCGCGCCATGAGCCCCGGCGCGGGCCGCGGGGCCGGAGCTCCGCCTGGGGCTGACACAGGAAGGACGATCGGATGAGCGTGACGGCGCCGCTGGGGTTCCGGGCGGCCGGAGTGGCTGCCGGGCTCAAGGCGTCCGGTGCCAGGGACGTGGCCGTGGTGCTGAACGACGGGCCGTCGCACGCCGCCGCCGGGGTGTTCACAGCGAACCGGGTGAAGGCCGCCCCGGTGCTGTGGAGCCAGCAAGTGATCAGCGGCGGCCGGGTGCGCGCGGTGCTGCTGAACTCGGGCGGCGCCAACGCCTGCACCGGCCCGGACGGGTTCGCCGATACCCATGCCAGCGCCGAGCACGTGGCAGCGGGGCTAGCCGATTCGGCGGGCGAGATCGCGGTCTGCTCCACCGGCCTGATCGGGGAACGGCTGCCCATGGACCGGCTGCTGGCCGGCGCGGACGCCGCCATCCGGGAGGCATCCCGCGGCGGCGGGCTCGCCGCCGCCGACGCGATCAGGACCACCGACACCGTGTCCAAGATCGCCTTCACCCGCCGGGACGGATACACGGTCGGCGGCATGGCGAAAGGCGCCGGCATGCTCGCGCCCGCCCTGGCCACCATGCTCGCCGTGGTGACCACCGACGCCGACCTGCCGGCCGGGGTGCTGGACGCGGCGCTGCGGTCGGCCACCCGGGCTACCTTCGACCGGCTGGACACCGACGGCTGCATGTCCACCAACGACACGGTGCTGCTGCTGGCCAGCGGCGCCGCCGGGACCAGCCCGGACCAGGCCGGGTTCACCGCGGCGGTGACCGAGGTGTGCGCGGACCTGGCCCGGCAGCTGCAGGCCGACGCCGAGGGCGCGAGCAAGGCGATATCGATCGAGGTGGTCGGCGCCGCGAGCGAGGACGACGCGGTCACGGCGGGCCGGGCGGTCGCCCGGTCGGCCCTGCTCAAGTGCGCGATCGCGGGTGAGGACCCCAACTGGGGCCGGGTGCTGGCGGCCGTCGGCACCACCGCGGCCGAGTTCGAGCCGGACCGTATCAGCGTCGCCATCAACGGCGTCTGGGTGTGCCGGAACGGTTCCCCGGGCGACGACCGTTCGAAAACTGATCTGTCGGCGCGGGAGGTGACGATCACGGTGGACCTGTCGGCCGGCCCGCACGCCGCGACCATCTGGACCACCGACCTGACCGCCGCCTACGTGCACGAGAACACGGCGTACTCGACGTGACCACGACCGCGAGCCCGCTGTCCGCCAGCCCGCGCCGGGCCGGGCGGGCCGAGGCGCTGGCCAAGGCCGCGACCCTGATCGAGGCGCTGCCGTGGCTGAACCGCTTCCACGGCCAGATCGTCGTGATCAAGTACGGCGGGCACGCCATGGGCGACGAGGCGCTGCGCCAGGCGTTCGCGCAGGATGTGGTGTTCCTCCGGTACGCCGGGCTGCGCCCGGTGGTGGTGCACGGCGGCGGCCCGCAGATCTCCGCCCACCTCGACCGGCTCGGCGTGACGAGCACGTTCGCGGCCGGGCTGCGCGTCACCACGCCCGAGACCATGCACGTCGTGCGGATGGTGCTGACCGGGCAGGTGAACCCGGACGTGGTCGGCCTCATCAACCGGCACGGCCCGTTCGCGGTGGGGATGTCGGGGGAGGACGCCAACCTGCTGACCGCCCGGCGCCGGAGCGCGGTCGTGAACGACAAGCCGGTCGACATCGGCCTGGTCGGCGAGATCGAGGCGGTCGACCCCGGCGCGGTCCAGGTGCTGCTGGCCGACGGCCGGATCCCGGTCATCTCCAGCGTCGCCCGCGGCGCCGACGGCCAGGTCTACAACGTGAATGCCGACACTGCCGCCGCTGCCCTGGCCGCTGCCCTGGGCGCGGGCAAGCTCGTGGTCCTCACCGACGTGGAGGGCCTGTACGCGGACTGGGACGGCGACGGCAGTGCGGGGGGTGGTGAGCCCGGTGCGGCGGACCCCGGTGGGGGGGAAGCCGGCGAGGGCGGGCCCGACGTGATCAGCCACCTGACCGCGGCCGAGCTGGCGGAGCTGCTGCCGGGCCTGGGCAGCGGCATGATCCCCAAGATGGAGGCGTGCCTGCGCGCCGTGCAGGGCGGCGTGCCGCGGGCGCATGTGCTCGACGGCCGGCTGCCGCACGCGGTGCTGCTGGAGATCTTCACCGACTCCGGCATCGGCACCATGGTCGTCCCGGACGGAGCACCCGCATGAGCAGTACCGCGACCCTGCAGCAGCGCTTCACCGGCGCCCTGATGGGCAACTACGGGATCCCGCCGGTGGCGCTCAGCCACGGCCAGGGCTGCCGGGTGCGGGACGCCGACGGCCGCGAGTACCTGGACCTCATCGCCGGCATCGCGGTCAGCGCCCTCGGGCACGCCCACCCGGCCCTGGTGGACGCGGTCACCAAGCAGGTGGCGACGCTGGCGCACACGTCCAACCTGTTCCTGCACGAGCCCGGGGTGGACCTGGCCGAACGGCTGCTCGGGCTGCTGGGCGCGGACGGCCGGGTGTTCTTCTGCAATTCAGGGACCGAGGCCAACGAGGCCGCGCTGAAGCTGGTCCGCCGAGCTGCCGGGCCGGGGCGGCCGGTCATCGTGGCGGCGGAGAACGGCTTCCACGGCCGGACGATGGGGTCGCTCGCCCTCACCGGCAAGGCGTCCATCCGGGAGCCGTTCGGCCCGTTCGGGGTGGAGGTGCGGTTCGTCCCGTTCGGGGACGCGGGGGCGCTGGCGGCGGCGACCCGCGCGGACTGCGCTGCGGTGTTCCTTGAGCCGTGCCAGGGCGAGGCCGGCGTGGTGCCGGCGCCGGACGGTTACCTGCGGGCGGCCAGGGACGCCTGCGACGCGGCTGGCGCGCTGCTCGTCACCGACGAGATCCAGAGCGGCATCGGGCGGTCGGGGACGTGGTTCGCGCATCAGGCGGACGGAGTGCTGCCGGACGTGCTGACCCTGGCCAAGGGCCTGGGCGGCGGGCTGCCGATCGGCGCCTGCATCGGGCTCGGCGCCGCTGCCGCGGCGCTGCGCAAGGGCGATCACGGCAGCACGTTCGGCGGCAACCCGGTCGCCTGCGCGGCCGCGCTCGCGGTGCTGGACACCATCGAGACCGAGGGCCTGCTGGCACGGGCGGCGGCGGTCGGGGACAAGCTGGCGGCCGGGATCGGCGCGATCAGCCACCCGCTGCTGGCAGGAGTCAGGGGCCGGGGCCTGTGGCTCGCCGCGGTGCTGACCGAGCCCGCCGCGAGCGCCGTGGAGGCGGCCGCCCGGGATGCCGGGTTCCTGGTCAACGCGGTCCAGCCGGACGCGATCCGGCTCGCGCCGCCGCTGATCCTGAGCGCCGCGGAAGCCGATCAGTTCCTGACGGCCCTGCCCGGCATCCTGGCCGGCGCGGCCGAGGCGGGGCAGGCCGGGGCCGGGCAGGCCCGGGTGGCCACGGGTCGGGGTTCTGCTCCGGCGGGGGCGGGCGCGGCCGGCGCGGCTCCGGCTGGGGCTGCTTCGGGCGCGGGGCAGGCAGGGCCGCAGGAGCGGCCGTGACCGCCATGACCCCGGTGACCAAGGCTGCCAGGCAGGCGCAGATCGCCGCCATCCTGGCCCGCACCCGGGTGAGGTCGCAGGAGGAGCTTGCCGAGTTGCTTGCCCGCCGCGGGGTGCGGGTTGCGCAGGCCACGCTGTCACGTGACCTGGAAGAGCTCGGCGCGGTGCGGCTGCGCGAGGCCGGCGGCGCGCTGGTGTACGCGCTCCCGGAAGAGCCCGGCGGCCCCGGCTCGCGGCCCGGGCTGAGCGCGGGGGAGCCGCTGGAAACGGGCGGGCCCGCAGCCGGCGCCGGCGGGACTGCACCCAGCACCGGCGGGGCACCAGGCACCGGCGGGGCACCAGGCACCGGCGGGC
>DASQSC010000560.1:0-2222 GCA_035642555.1 Streptosporangiaceae bacterium
GAAGCGGGAACGGCCCAACACGCGCGCGGGCACCGCCTCACCCCACGGGACGGCGCCGTACCCAGACCGCCGTCCTTGCCCGCTACGACACCAACCGCTCATGCAGGTCCGGTGCAACTCATGTGGGGGTGATGTGGAGGAATGCCGCGAAGGGCGGTAACTGCCCGGCGCCGGGCAGATCCGGCGCGGGGCTGATCCGGCGCGGGGCGGGCCCCGCGCCGGACCGGACGGGCCCGCCCCACGCCTGGCCGCGCTGCGGGCCGGGCGCGGGGCGGGCGAGCCAGGCGCCGGATCACCAGGGGGCGGGGGGAGTACCCCCGGTGATCAGGCGCCTAGGACGGAGGGGCCGAGGGCGCGTGGCGCGGAGACGGGACCGGCCCGGTTTCCGTGCTGTCCGTGCCTGCCCCCACCCCGGCCGACGCTGGCTGCCGGCTGGTGACCGAAGTGGTGTCCGCGATCCGGGCATCCCCGACACTCACCAGGGAAAGGCGGCCCAGTGCCATTCCTGCGAATAGCACGATGACCACGCCCAGGCCGGTGAAGAAGCCGATTTCCTCGGCCACCTTGACCAGCGTGGCGCCGGCCGGGCTCCCGGCGCTGACCTGACCCGGGCTGGCCCACAGCGTGACCAGCGTGGTGCCTACGGCGAACCAGGCGCCGCCGGCCGCCGCCAGCGCCGCGCCGGTGACGGCGACCGGCCGGATGCGCGCGGCGAGCACGATGAGACCGCCCAGGAACACGGCGGCTCCAGGCAGGATCTCCAGCCAGAGCCGGCCTGTCGTGTACGTCCACGGGGAGTCTGGCTTGTACGCATAGCTGAAATAGGGGCCAACGAACGGGATCAGTGCGCCCCACGCTCCGAGCAGCAGCAGCAGGACACCGCTGAAGGCGCCGCGGCTCCGGGAAACCCGCAGCATCCCAGCCATTGAGATCACTTCCCTAGCGCAGGTAAGGGGGGTTTAAACCTGCATTAATTCTCCTACCCAGCGTGGCCGCCATTATGCGAAGCGCCGGCCCTTGACCCTGCCAGCCGATCGTCCTCACCTGGGCAAACTTCCGGCCCGCAAGCCTGCGCGGCCGGGCCTGCGTCCGCCGGGCAGGCGGCGGAATGGCAGCGCAGAGCCGCTGGGACGGGCCGGGGATGAGCGGGACCCGCCCTAGTAGGGTCGCAAGTTATGGACGCCCGGCGGCTCGTCCCCCGCACCGATGCGGTGCTCGCCGACCCGCGGCTGGCTTCGGCGGCGGAACGGCTCGGCCGTGACCGCGTCAAGGCGGCGATAGGAACTGCCCAGCAGCGGGCGAGGGCCGGGGAGATCAGCCCGGCCGAGGTGGCGGACGCGGCGGTGGCGGCGCTGCCGGCCCGGCCGGTCAGCCTGACCCCGGTCATCAACGCCACCGGCGTGCTGCTGCACACCAACCTGGGCCGCGCCCCGTTGTCGGCCGCAGCCAGGGAGGCGCTGCTGACCGCGTCCGGCTGCACCGACGTCGAGTTCGACCTCGCGTCCGGCCGCAGGAGCCGGCGCGGCCGGGGAGCGCTGGCGGCGCTGGCCGCGGCGGTACCCGCGGCCCAGGCGGTGCACGTGGTCAACAACAACGCGGCCGCCCTGGTGCTGGCCGCCACCGCGCTGGCCGGAAGCGCCAGCGGGCCCCGCGAGATCGTGATCAGCCGCGGCGAGCTGATCGAGATCGGGGACCGGTTCCGGCTGCCGGAACTCGTTGCTTCGACCGGGGCCCGGATCCGGGAGGTCGGCACCACCAACCGGACCACGGCCGCCGACTATGCGGCGGCCATCGGCCCGGACACCGCGTTCGTGCTCAAGGTGCACCCGTCGAACTACCGGATCGAGGGATTCACCGCCAGCGCCAGCGTGTCGGAACTGGCCCGCCTGCCGGTGCCCGTGATCGGCGACATCGGGTCCGGGCTGCTGACCCCGCACCCGGCGCTGCCCGGCGAGCCGGATGCGGGCACCTGGCTGCGCGCGGGCGCCGCGCTGGTGACGGCGAGCGGCGACAAGCTACTCGGCGGCCCGCAGGCGGGGCTGCTGCTGGGCCGCGCCGAGCTGGTCAGCCGGCTGGCCCGGCACCCGCTGGCCCGCGCGCTGCGGGTGGACAAGCTCACATTCGCGGCTCTGGAGGCCACCCTGGCAGGCCCGCCCGCGCCGGTGGCGGCCGCGCTGGCCGCCACCGAGCAGGAACTCGCCGGCCGGGCACGCGACCTGGCA
>DASQSC010000561.1:0-4532 GCA_035642555.1 Streptosporangiaceae bacterium
AGGACCACGATTTCGTGGCGGGCGAGCGCGATCCCGGTGTTGAGCGCCACGGCCTTGCCGGAGTTCGGCTGCGAGACCACCCGGACCCCCGGGATGCCGAGGGCGTGGGCGATCCCCGCAGTCCGGTCGGTGGAGCCGTCGTCCACCACGATGACCTCGATCTCGTTCAGGTAGTGCGCATCGCACACGGACATCACCGTGGCGGCGATGCCAGCCGCCTCGTTGTACGCGGGCACGACCACCGAGATCGGGCCGGTGAACGGCGGGTGACCAGCTCCGATTGCCCCGGACCTGACCCGCCGCAGCCGGCGCCGGTGAGCCCATGCATAACCGGCCAGGGCTACCAGCCGGATCACGGCCAGCACGGCGGCCAGCACCAGCAACGCCCCGAGCGCCGCGACCACATCGGCCGATATCCGCTGCGCCAGTACCAGGGCGTCGCCGGCGACCCGCTGGCCGCCCGTGGCGGGGACGTCAGCGGCCGGCAGCCGGAGCCCGCCGGTGATGGTGGTGAACCGGTATCCCTTGCCCCGCAGCCGGGTCAGCAGCCTGGTGAGCGCGGCGAGGGTCTGGCCGCCGCTGGGCCCGCCGTCCTGCATCGTCACGATCTCGCCGCGGTGTCCGTGCGGCATGGCCCGGGCGACGATCGCGGCCGCCCCCGGCCGGGCCCAGTCCCGGGTCTGGCGGCCGGTGAAGGCAACCAGGTAGCCTTCCTGGCCCGCCTGCCGGATCGCCCGCCACTCGGCCGCGTCCAGGGTGCGCTGCGAGGGCCAGAACGGCGGCCGGAGCAGCCGGGTGCGCATGCCCGCCGTGCCTGCCAGCGCGTTCTGGGACAGTGTGAGCTCGAGGCTGCGGCGCCACCCCGCCGCGCCGAGATCGGCGTGGGTGTAGGTGCCGGTTCCGACCTCGTTACCGTCGGCGAGCACCTTCCGCACCAGTGCGGGATGGGCGGCGGTGCGGGCACCGGTCTGGAAGAAGGTGGCGTGGGCGCCGAACCGCCGCAGCACCGCCAGGATCCGCGGGGTCCAGCGGGGATCGGGGCCGTCATCGAAGGTCAGCGCGATGGTCCGGGACGGGATGTCCAGGCTGTACGGCCTGCGGTTTCCCGCCACCACGAGGGGGCTTCCGTGCCGGACCGACGCCGGGGCGCGGGCGGCACCGGCCGGGCTGCCGCCCGCCTGGGCTGGCGGCCTGGCCAGCGCGCCGTGGGTGTAGCCGGTCAGCACCAGGCACATGCCGGTCACGGCGCACACCAGCACGACCAGGATCCAGTGGTGCCGCGGGTCCCGTCGGCGTCGTGGCCGGGGAGCCGGGCGGCCGCGGGGCTGTGCGACGTCCCCGGGGACCCGGCGGGCGACGGCTGTCCCGGGGCGCGATCCGGCCGCAACCAGCCGGGCCGCCGGGGCGGGAGCGGGCGCGGGCCGGATGGCGTGCGGGCCCGTGCCGGGGAACGAGCCCGTCCCGGGAAACGACCGGCTGGGCAGCGGGCCGCTGCTGCGGAACGGCGGTCCGGTCTGTGGGCCGCTACCCCTGGTCCGCGGGCCTGTCCCGGGGTAGGGCGGCCTGGTCTGGGGGCCGGTCCCGGGGTAGGGCGGCCTGGTCTGGGGGCCGGTCCCGGGGTAGGGCGGCCTGGTCTGGGGGCCGGTGCGCGGGTCCGGCCCCGGAGGGCGTTGGCGGGGGCCTGGCTGCCCGGGATCAGGCTGGCGGGGCGGCGCCGGCAATGCGCGAGGTACCCGCCGGGGGAACGGTCCCGGCTGCCCGGGCGGGGACTCCGGCGGCCCCGGCGCCCGGCGCGGCGGGCGCGGCAGGATCGGGCTGCGGCCGTACCTGCGCATGCCCCCCCAGCGCTGGTATGGCATCCGGCTTGGCTCCCGGTACGGCGGCCGGCCCGGTTCCTGGTAAGGCGGTAGCGGGCCAGGGTCCCGGTAGGGGCTGGCCGGCGGCCGGTAGCGCGGCGCCCGGCGCGACTCCGGGTACGGGCTTCCCTCCCCGACGGAGCCGGGCTCCTGGTACCGGGCGCCCTCCTGGTACCGGGCGCCCTCCTGGTACCGGGCTCCGTCCTGGTACCGGGCTCCGTCCTGGTACGGGTCACCGTCCTGGTACCGGGGGGACTCCCGGGACCGGCCAAGTCCCGGAGGCGGTCCGGTCCGCCGGGCAGGGAACGGCCCGGCGCGGTCGTAGGGACCTGGAGCCGGCCGCGGGCCGTTCTCACCGGGCGGCGCCAGCTCCGGGTACCGGACCGGCGCCGGACGCGCGACCGTTCCTTCCCCTGCGTCGCTGAGCTGGGAGGGAGCCAGTTCCGGGTAGGGAACCGGTCCGCGGCCCGGGCCGCGCAGCGGTCGCCGCGGGCTGGCGAGGCGGCGGGACGGATCCGCCCGGGAGCTACGGCGGGACCGGGTCACGGGCGGCTCCCGCGCGGAGACGGCAGCGCGGTCCGGGTCCGGCCTGGGGGCGTCTTGCCCGCGCGGTTAACCGGGGCGGTGCTGGTGCTTGTGCCGGCGGCCGCCGCTGACGGCGACGAGGCGGCCTGCGGCTGTCCAGTTGGGGCGCCGGCTGCGGGCCCAGTGCTGGGGACGGCGGCCGGACGGGCCGACGCCGGCGCCTGGTGGCTGGGCGGTGCGCCGTGGGAGGTCGCGCGCGGCTGTCCCTGCGGCATACGCAGTAAGGGCGCCCCCGGCCCGCCCAGGAATCCCATGACGACCACGATCACGAAGCCACACAGCAGGGTGCCGACGCCGATCGCGAGCGGGAGCAGGATGGTGCGGCGCCGCCCGCGCGGATCAGCGAAAACCTGCTGCGTTCCCGGGGTCATGATCCGCTGTCGCACTGGGGCCACACTAGGCGACGCGAGCTCACTATCGGGACGGAACGGGCGAGAGCGGCATTCCTGTTTTTACACGGATGAAAGCGTATACGCCCATATTCGCCCCGACCCCTCATTAAGGTGGGCAGCCGGGGAGCGGCCTAGGAGCGGCATAGAAAGCGGCGGGGTACCGCACCATGCATGTGTGGCCGGACGACTTCGGTCCCGGCGGGGGCGTGGCCCGCCGGGAGAACAGCCCGGAAGCAGCCGTTGCCGAGTGGGGCTTCCAGCCCTCGGCTGCCAGCTGGCCTGGTCACGCCGGGCCAGGCGCCAGGTGGCCGGACCGGCCGGCGCCGCCTCGCTGGGCGGGCCGCGGCCGCGCCCGGCGCCCGCGGCGGCGGCTGCGCTGGGCCATGGCGCTGTCCGCGGCGGGGCTCTCGGTGCTGCTAGCCGGCGTGATCGCGGGCTACCGGGCGCTCGACGCACGGCTCACCCGGGTCCCCGTGCTGGCCGATTACCAGGGCCGTCCGGCCCCGTCCGCTGGCCAGAACTGGCTCATCACCGGCTCCGACAGCCGCCAGGGCCTCAGCCAGGAGCAGCTGAAGAGCCAGTCACTGGGAACTGACGTCAGCGGCAGGCGGTCCGACACCATCATGCTGCTGCACGTGCCGGGCAACGGCGCCCGTCCCACGCTGGTGAGCCTGCCGCGCGACTCCGATGTGCCGATTCCCGGGCACGGCCGGAACAAGCTGAATGCCGCCTTCTCCTTCGGCGGCCCGGCGCTGCTCGCCCGCACCGTGCAGGACGCCACCGGGCTGCGGATCGGCCATTACGTCGGCATCGGTTTCGGCGGGCTGGTCCGCGTGGTCAACGCGGTCGACGGGGTCAGGGTCTGCGTCGGCCAGGGTCTGCACGACCGGGCATCCGGGCTCAGCCTGCCGCCCGGGTGCCACCTCCTGACCGGTGCCAGCGCACTCGCCTACCTGCGGGACCGCCACTCGTTCAGCCACGGCGACCTGAAGCGCATCCAGGACCAGCGGCAGTTCCTGCGGGCGCTGCTGCAGAAGGCGACCGAGCAGGGCACGATCACCAGCCCGGTCACCGCCACCCGGCTCGCCGTGGACGCCACCGGCGCACTGACCGTGGATCAGGGCACCCACCTGTACCAGCTGATCCAGGTCGCTGCGAGGCTGCGCCATCCGCGCACCGTCACCGTCCCGCTGGCGGGCGGCACGGCCACCAGGGCCGGGGACGTGCTGCGGTGGAATCAGGCCGCGGCGCACCGGCTGTTCAGCGCGCTCGGCCGGAACTAGGCAGTTCCGGCGGGCTGCCGGCGGCCGTGCCCGCGGGCCTGAGGTCAGCGCCCCCGCCGGCGTCAGGCCCCCGCCGGCTGAGGTCAGTGCCCCCGCCGGCTGGGGTCAGTGCTCCCGCCGCCGCAGCCACGCCGTGCGCCGGGGGCCCGGCCTGGCGACCGGCACGCTGTCAGGGCGGGGCACCCGCCGGCACTCCGCCGGCCCCAGCGGGCGCCCGGTTTCCAGGTACGTCTTCAGCCCGCTGAGCAGGCGCAGCGTATCCACGGGCGGGTCGCAGGGCAGCGTGTCAGCGGTGAGCGTGACCCGGGTGATGCCCGGGTCCGCCGCCTCCAGCCGCCAGCCGAGCCAGCAGTCCAGGTCGCCCGAGCCCGGCTCGTCGAGCCGGTAGACCAGCAGCGCCGGCTCGTCTGCCACGA
>DASQSC010000562.1:0-2189 GCA_035642555.1 Streptosporangiaceae bacterium
TGGTCGAGCCGCCGGGCCGGGTCGATGTGGAACGCCCGGTTGCAGCTCCGGAACACGTCGTGGTACTGGGTCAGCGCCGCGAACCGCTGCGCCACCCACAGCTCGCTGAAGGGCCGGAGCGCGGAGAAGTAGGTCATGCCGGGGCCGAGCGCGCCGTCGAGTACCCGCCGGAACCCGGACTCGAACGCCGCGCTCTTCGAGTACTGGTGGTTGATGGACCTGCCCCCGGCCTCCAGCGTGGCGATCGAGGCTGACCACTCGTTGGACATCACCACCGTGTCCCGGCCGTCCAGCACCGCCGCCATCACCGCGATGGCGGACAGGATCCCGGTCACCGGGACGTGCCCGTTCAGGAAGCCGAGCTCGGCCGAGCGCAGGAGTTGCGGGTCGATCTCCCGGCCGGCCCGGACGATCGGCAGGCCGGTGACCGCCGCCGGCCGTTCGATAGCGGCGAACCGGTCGCCCGGCCGGCTCATGACGAACAGGGCGGCGTCGGAGTGCGGGCGCAGCATCTCCACCGTGACGATGGAGTCGATGCCGCCGCCGAACGGGATGAGCACGCCGCGCGACCCGTCAGCCGGGGCGGTCGGGGCGGGCGGGGCAGGCGGCCGCGCCGCGGACCCGCCGGTGATCCGCAGGCCGGACAGGTCCAGCCCGTTCCGGTATCCGAACTCGCCCAGTCCTTCCAGGTAGAACTCGCGCAGGAAGTCCCGTTCGGCGTCGCTGACCGGGGTCTGGCCGAGGTCGATCACCGGCGGCGCCGCGGTCTTGTAGTAGGACACGCCGGCCAGCAGGAAGGTCAGCCGGGCCGCCTGCCAGGCCGCAGGGCTGCCGAAGTTCCCGTCGGCGGCGAAGCTGACCCGTTCCGCGAACTCCCGCTCCCCGACCGAGTACCGGCAGGTGAGCAGGCCGCGCGCGGGATCGAGATCAAAGCCTTGATAACAGAACGGTTCGGTGCCAGGCACCGGGGCCGGTCGCCGGACTGTGCTCACCGCGACCCCGCCCCGCCGTCCGGCTGGAGCCGCGCCACCAGCGCGAACCTGCCGCAGGGGTGCTGTGCCCGGTGGCTGAAGAACTGCCCGGGCCCGGGCCCGGTGGGAACGCCGGCGAGATGGATGTTGCGCTGCGGAACCCCCGCTTCTCGCAGCGTGAGGTGGTTCCCGGCCCAGGCGTCGAACAGCCACTTCCCGGTCCCGTCCGGGCGCAGCACCTCGCCGGTCAGCGGGCCGAACGCCTGCTCCGCCGCGGCCGCGACATCCTCGCCCACCTGATAGCGCTCCGGGTCGATGCCGGGCCCGATCCCGGCAATCACGTCGGCCGGCCGCGCGCCCAGCGTCCCCATGACCGTCAGCGCGGACCTGGTGACCTTGGCCACGGTGCCGCGCCAGCCGGCGTGGACACAGGCGAGCACGCGGGCGGCGGGGTCGTAAAGGACGACCGGCACGCAGTCGGCGACCAGCACCGCGAGCACGACCCCTGGCTCGGCGGTGACCAGGGCGTCCGCGTCCGGGATGGCGTCACCGGCGGTGACGGTTCCCCGCCCCCGGTCGGCCGCTGACACCACCCGCGCGGTGGCGCCGTGGACCTGCCGGGCGAACACGAAGTCGGCCAGGCCGGCGCCGATCGCCGAGGCCACCCGGCGCCGGTTCTCGAGCACGTCCGCCATCTCGTCGCCGGTCTGCAGGCTGAGGTTGAGGGTGGCGTACGGGCCCTGGCCGCCGCCCGACACGCCGCCGTGCCGGGTGGTGACCATGACGTCCACCGCGAGCGGGTCGAACACCGGCCACGTCAGCACCTCAAGGCCCGCCCGGCGGCGGAACCCGGCGGCAGCCGCGGTGGTGGCTCGCGTTGTCATCGCACACACCCTAGTGCCCCTGGTCAGGCATTGCGCCGGGGACCGCCCGCCCTGCCCCGCCTCGCCTGTTCGCGCGGGCCGTGCCCGCCTGATCCCGCTCACCTCCTCGTGCCTGCCGTGCCTGCAGAGGTGATTGCGAATCAAGTGAGGTGATTGCAGCGAAGCTATTGAGCGCATCCCGGAAACACGAGACCATCTGCACATATCCGGTTCATGATCGGCCGGCGACCGACCGGAAGGCGGTAGTCCATGGTCCCCCTCGCATCGGGCTTCGCCCAGCAGCTCAACCCGCTCAGCTCGACGCTGGGCAGCACGCTGGTGGCGCTCATACCCA
>DASQSC010000563.1:0-2744 GCA_035642555.1 Streptosporangiaceae bacterium
GCGTTGGAGAAGGCCGTGGGCCACTGGGCGTAGTCCCAGTAGGCGTCGAAGGTCCGCTGCATCCAGTCCGGGTCGAACGGCTGCCTGCCGCGCTCCAGGATCGAGTCCAGGTAGATGCGGGCGCAGTGGCAGGCGTTGTTGGAGCCCTGCCCGCAGATCGGGTCGTTGGCGACCACGACGTCCGCCATGCCCAGCACGAACGCGCTCCCGGACAGGCTCCCGACCGGGTGCCGGACCACCGGCGCGTACGCGCCCGTGAGCGTGGACCGGGCGTCGGTGGGCTCGACCTCGGTGCACCGCTCGTACTCCCAGGGGATGTACTCGCGCATGAGATCGAGCGTGCGGGCCAGGTGGGCCTGGGTGTCCGGGCGGTCGCCGAAGCGGTCCAGCGGGCCGCCGGGGACGCCCTCAAAGAACAAGATGTCGCACGGGCCGCTGGTGGTGTACCCGGGGATCGTGAACAGCTCCCCGATGCCCGGGGTGGCGTTGATGCCGACATGCGTGGCGGGGTGGCTTGCCAGCGGCTTCACGCCGTGCACGTAGATGACGGCGAGCGCCCGCTGCGGCGCCGGGTACGGCGACCGGGTGGCATCCCGGTCGAACAGCTCGACCAGCTCGCCCTTGCCGGCGGCGATGATCGTCAGGTCGTAGAGCCGGACGAGCCCTTCCAGATCGGAGGTCATCACCGGGTGGTAGACGACGTTCCCGCCGCGCTGGGCGAACAGCTCCAGCCAGCCGGCCATCTTCACCCGCTGGTCGACCGACTGGACGAACTCATTGAACGGGGCCGGGATCTGCAGCGCGGCCACGCCGGGCGGGCCGGCCACGCTCACGTACAGCGAGCCGATCTGGGGGGCCTGGTCCTCCCACAGGTTCAGCCCCCGGTCCCGTTCGACCTGCAGGGCAGGCCCGAACATCGCCTGGGTGGACATGACCCGGCCGCCCCGGATCTCTTCCGGGGTTCGCGCCGACATGACGGTCACGTCGTAGCCCTCGGCCTGCAGGCTGAGCGCCAGCTGGAGCCCGGACTGGCCGGACCCGACGATCAGGATCTTGCGCATTGCTGCCTTTCTGTGACGTGCCAGCCGGTGACGTGCCAGCGGGTTTACCGCGCGGCCAGCGCGCCGGGCCGCCCGCCGGGGGCCGAGTGGCGCAGGCTGTGACTGACCGCCGCGGTCAGCGCGCCAGCGACCGACCGGCGGTCGCGGGCGTCGCAGGTGATCAGCGGCACCTCGCCGCTGAGCCGGAGGGCATCCCGCACCTCCTCCAGCGGGTGCGTCTGCTGGCCGTCGAAGAGGTTGACGGCCACCACGAAGGGCACGTCGCTGTCGGCGTCGAAGTAGTTGACCGCCGGGAAGGAGATCGCCAGCCGCCGGGTGTCCACCAGCACCACCGCGCCGCTCGCGCCCCGGGACAGGTCGTCCCACATGGGCCAGAACCGGGCCTGGCCGGGCGTCCCGAACAGGTACAGGACCAGGTCCTGTGCCAGCGTGATGCGGCCGAAGTCCATCGCGACCGTGGTGGTGGTCTTGGCGTCGCCGACCGCCAGCGGGTCCACCGTCCGCGACGCCTCGGTCATCCAGTTGTCGGTGTTCACCGGCGGGATCTCGCTGACCGCGGACACGAGGGTGGTCTTGCCCACGCCGAACCCGCCCGCGATGACCAGCTTGACCGAGGTGCGGTGCGCCGGGCGGTGGTTAAGCGTACTGCCTGAGGCCATCGAGAACTCGTTCCAGCAGGTTCCGGTCGAGGGGAGAGGCGGCCGCGGGCGCGTCGACCAGCAGCCGGCCCGCCGAGCACAGGTCGCTGAGCAGGACGCGTGTCACGCCGAGCGGCACGCCGCAGTGCGCCGACAGCTCGGCCACCGATTCGGTGCTGGTGCACGCGCGCTCGTACAGCGCCCGGGCCTCCGGCAGCAGCGTGGCCGCGAACTGCGGGTCGTACCCGGGTGCCGACACCAGCGCGTGTATCAGCAGCTCGCCGTGGCCCCGGGTGCGGCCGCTGGTGAGCACGTAGGGACGCACCCACGGGTTGGTCGCGGCCGTCCGGCCACGCAGCTGACCGTTCCCGCTCATGACACGCTCCCCATGGCGTGCGCGTGACGGCGGAGGTCGTCCCGCAGCTCGGGGGTCAGGGCATGCCCGACGCTCGCCACCAGCTGGGCCATCTGGTGGGCGACAGCGCCCAGGTTGGCGCCGGGCTCCACCAGCACGCCCACCCCGGCCAGCTCGCCGATTCCCATGAACACGAAGTGCCCGCGGGTCAGGCGCAGCAGGATCTGGTCGCAGCTGCCGCCGTCCACCTGCCGGGCGATGTTGTTCCCGAGGCTGAGGATGCCCGACGCCACCGCGGCGAGCGGGTCGGCCAGGTCCTCCGGCAGCCCGTCCGAGGACAGCAGCGGCAGCCCGTCCGACGACACGATCAGCGCATGGCTCACGCCGGGCGTGGCGGCCGCGAAGTTGCTAATCAGCCAGCCGAACTCCTGCGGAGTGCGGAGCTGGGCGGGCGCGTCCCAATTCAAGGCAGGTTTCCTTCCGCGTCACCCGGACCGTCCTCGGCTGGCCCTTGCCGTGCCTGCTGCCCGGAGCCCAGCGCGGCGCTGAATGCCTGCAGGTCGTCAGCGAACGCGAAGCCCTCGGCCGCTGGCTCGGGGGCCGGCGCCTGGCTCTGCTGCGGCGCGGCCCGCGCCTGGCGGGGCGGGGTGCGGACGCTGCCGGGCTCGCGGCGGGGCAGCGCGGTGACCG
>DASQSC010000564.1:0-3096 GCA_035642555.1 Streptosporangiaceae bacterium
CAACAACGCCTGCCACTGCGCCCGCATCTACCTGGACTCGATCCTGGAGCGCGGCAGGCAGCCGTTCGACCCGGACTGGATGCAGCGGACCTTCGACGCCTACTGGGACTACGCCCAGTGGCCCACGGCCTTCTCCAACGCCATGCTCGGCCCGCTGCCCGAGCACGTCCAGCAGGTCCTGGGCGTCGCCAGCCAGAATCCGGTGGTGGCTCGGCGGTTCGCCGAGTGCTACGCGAACCCGCCTGACCTGGCGAACTGGCTGCTGGATCCCGGCAAGACCGAGGCCTACCTGGCGTCCGTGGCGGGCGAGCCCGCGTCCTGACGCCAGGGCCCGGCGCCGGGCCTGCCCGCGTGCTACCGGCGGAGGCCGGCCTGGCGGACCACGTCCCCGATGTAGACGTCGTCGACGTAGTCAAGACCGGCCGCGGCCGCCAGCGCGCTGCCGTCCTGCGACTCGTCCGGCGGCAGGTAGCAGCCCATCGGGTCCGGGGCGCCGGTGACGCTGACCCCGGACTGGCGCCAGACCGCCCGCGCCCCCAGCGCCATCGCCAGCGCGATCACCGTCGGGAGCTCGCTGAACGGCCGGTAGAAGTACACCAGGTCCACGTGATCCGGCTGCCGGCCCAGATACCGGCTCATGAGCCGTCCGTCAATGATCGCCCACTCTGTGTAGTCAGTGTGCCCGGGGCCGCCCTTGACGACCACGCTCAGCCCGGCGGCAGCCAGCACCGCGGGAACGTCCTGGCTCGGCCAGTCCACGACGAGGACGCTGCGGCATCCAGCGAGGACGGTGGCTGCCTTGGTCACGTCCCCTCCCTGTGCCTGGCGTGGCATTACGCACGCCGAGCCGCTTGGCAGCTACGTGGCTGTGCATCGGCCGGCCGCGAGCCCGCGGCCGTGATTCCTCCCCGTTCCCGAGGATAAGGCCCGTCAGGTCCGGCTTGGCAGCGGCCCGAAACCCCGGCGGCCCGCGAGCGGGGCCGGGCCGCCCGGGCGCCGGGCATCCGGCCTGCGGCCATGGCCTGAAAACCCCCGCTTGGTCCCCCGCCGGCAACCGCCCGGCGGCCCCTCCGCCGCGGTTCCCGGCGCGGGCATTACCGGCTGGCACGGCAGCCCCACCGCAGCCTGAACCGGTACGAACACTGATCCATCCTCTACCGTGATTACCAGCGGGGCAGATGATGCCGCCGTGCTCGTTGTCCAGGACGTGAGGAAGCTGAAAACATGACGCGGCAGCCGGGCCGGGGGCGGGCCGGCCCGGGCGAGACGCTCGGCCAGCCGGAGGCCGAACTGGCCGCCGCCCGGGAGCAGATCGCCCGCCTGCACCAGGAGCTCGAGGAGGCCAACCGCGGCCTGATCGCGATGCACGCCGAGCTGGAAGACGCCCGGCAGGCGGCGGCCAGACTGGCGGCGATCGTGCAGTCCTCCGCCGACGCCATGTTCTCGCTGACGCCCGACGGCGTCATCCAGAGCTGGAATCCGGGAGCCGAGCGGCTATTCGGGTACCCGGCGGGCGAGATCGTCGGCAGGTCAGCCCGGGAGCTGGTGCGGGAGCGCCGCAGCGGCGACTTCGACGGCGCGCTGGTCCGGCTGCGGGCCGGCGCGCGGGCCGCCGAATTCGACTCGCGCGGGCAGCGCAGGGACGGCTCCCTGGTCGATGTGGCGGTCGCGCTGTCCGCCCTGCGGGAGGCTGGCGGCACGCTGACCGGCCTGGCCGCCGTGGTCCGCGACGTCACCGAGCGGCTGCGGGCCGAGGCCGAGCTGGTATCTGCCCGCGCCCAGCGGGAGGTGCTCGCCGAGCGCGACCGGATGGCCCGCGACCTGCATGACAGCGCCATCCAGCGGCTGTTCGCCGCCGGGATGGCGCTGCAGGGCGCGGCCGCGCTGGCGGGGCGCGGGGAGATGTCGGCGCGGATCGATGTGGTGATCTCCGAGCTCGACACCTCGATCGAGGAGATCAGGGAGGCGATCTTCACGCTGCGGCGGGGCCCGCGGCAGCCGGCCAGCGTGCGGGCGCAGGTCCTCGCGCTCGCCGCCGAGTCGGAGCGGCCGCTCGGGTTCTCGCCGTCGGTCAGCTTCGAGGGGCCGATCGACACGGTGCCCGAGGGCATCGCCGCGCAGCTGGTACCGGTGCTGCGGGAGGCGCTGTCGAACGTGGCCAGGCACGCCGGGGCCGCGGCGGTAGAGGTGACGCTCAGCGCGGGCGACGGCCTGCTGCTGCGGGTCAGCGACAACGGCTGCGGCGTGCCCGCGGTGGCCAGGCCCAGCGGGCTGCGGAACATGCGGGAGCGGGCGCAGCTACTCGGCGGCAGCTTCGAGGTGACGGGCGAGCCGGGCGGCGGGACCACGATCATGTGGCAGGTCCCGCTCCCCCGCTAGGACATGCCTGAGCCGGTCCGGCGCGCCGAGCTGAGCTACCAGTCCCCGCCCGGGCCGATGGTAACGACATGCTCCGGGGGCATGGTAGGCATGGCGCATGACCGAACTCATCCCCCGGCGGGTCCTGTTCGGGAACCCGGACCGGGTCGCCCCCCGCATCTCCCCTGACGGCTCCGCCCTGGCGTGGATCGCCCCCAGGGACGGGGTGCTGAACGTGTGGCTGGCCCCGGCCGGGCCGGACGGGGCCGACCTGGCAGCGGCCCGCCCGGTCACCGACGACACCGACCGTGGCATCCGCACGTTCGCCTGGGCGCACGACGGCCGCCATCTGCTCTACCTGCAGGACACCGGCGGGGATGAGAACTGGCGGCTGTACGACGTCGACCTCGAGCGGATGGAGCGGCGCGACCTGACGCCGTTCGACGGCGTGCAGGCCCAGCTCATCGGGCTGGAGAAGAAGCGCCCCGACGAGGTGCTGGTCGGGCTGAACCGCGACAACCCGCAGCTGCACGACGTGTACCGGCTCAACCTGGTCACCGGCGAACTGGCCAGGGAGGTGGAGAACCCGGGCTTCGCCGGCTGGGTCGCCGACTCCGAGCTCGCGGTGCGCGCCGGGGTGGCCTCGCAGCCCGACGGCGGCCTGGTCATCAGCGTCCGTGACGGCGACGGCTGGCGCGAGCTGCTCGCGGTGGCCGCCGCCGACGCGCTGACCACCGA
>DASQSC010000565.1:0-3904 GCA_035642555.1 Streptosporangiaceae bacterium
GAGGACGCCCTCGGCAGCGTCGCAGATCTGCTGGGCGGTGACGGGCGTCCGCCGCCGGATGGCGGCGGCCAGGGTGGCGAGGCCATCGCTGAGGTCCCGGTGCCGGTCCTCGATCAGCCCGTCGGTGTACAGCAGCAGGCCCGCGCCGGCCGGCAGCCGCCGGGTGCTGGTGCACACGCCGGGGTCGGCCGTGGCGCCGAGCATGGCGCCGGGCGGGTCATCGAGGTAGGCGGCCTGGCCGGGCTCCCTGGTGACCAGCGGCGGCGGGTGCCCGGCGCTGGCGTAGGCGAGCTGACCGGTGGCCGGATGCAGCACCGCATAGAACGCCGAGGCCAGTGCCTCGGGCAGGAGCCGGGTGAGGGCGCGGTTGGCGTGCTGGAGCATGCCGCCGGGATCGGGATGATCGATGGCGTAGGCCCGGAGCAGACTGCGGACCTGGCCCATGATCGACGCCGAGCTGATGTTGTGCCCGGCGACGTCGCCGATGACCAGCGCGACCCCGCCCCGGTCGAGCGGGAACGCGTCGTACCAGTCACCGCCGACATGCACGCCGTCACTGGCGGGCAGGTAGCTGGCCGCCAGCTCCAGCCCGCCGATCTCGGGCAGGCGGCCCGGCAGCAGCGCGCGCTGCAAGGTCTCGGCGATGGTGTGCTCGCGAGCGAACACGTCGGCGGTGGCGATGGCGCCGGACAGCCGCCGGGCGAACTCCTCGACCACCGCGATGTCCGCGGCGACGAAGCCGGACCAGTCCTTATCCCGGCCCAGCACGAGCACGCCGACCGGGCGCCCCTCCACCAGCAGCGGAATGGACAGGATGCTGGCAGCCCGCAGCCGGGCCAGCAGGTCAGCCACGCCCGGGGCCAGGCCGCGCCACCCTGCCAGGCTCGTTTCGGCATCGGGCAGCAGCTGGCTGGTGCCGGTACTGAAGGCGACCTGGAGCGACATCGGGCCCGATGCCGGAAGCCGGTGCTGCCGGAGCTCGGCGAGCACCGGGGCGCGGACGGGGTCGCGGTGGGCCAGCGAGGTGGCCTGGAGCGTGCCGTCCCCGGCCGACAGGAATACCACGCAATGGTCGGCGAGGGTCGGCACGACCAGCTGCGCGGCGTGCTCCAGCAGCTCGCGGCGGTCTCGGGTGGCTGCCACCAGGGCGCCGGCGCGCAGCAGGAAGCTAAGCCGTTCCTGGACGTTCTCGGCCTGGGCGCGGGCGGACTGCTCCCTGGCCAGCAGCGCGGCGCGTTCCTGCTCGGCCCGCTGCCGCAGGGTGAGGTCGACCGCGAAGGTCACCCACCGCAGCGGGTCGCGCTCCACCGCGGCGCCCCCGACCAGCACCGGCACCCGGTGCCCGTCCCGGTGCAGGTACTCCTTGTCGTAAGGCTGGAAGGCGCCGCTGCGGACCAGCTGGGCCCGGGCGTCCCGGTCCAGTTCCGCATACTCGGGCGCGGTGATCGTCTGGTAGGAGATGCGGCCGGCCGCCAGGTCCTCCCGGCTGTAGCCGATGATGTCGAGGAATGCGTCGTTGGCCTCGTAGACCCCCTGGTCGGTGGACGCGACCACGCCGAGCACGTTCGCTTCCCGCAGCGAGCTCAGCAGGCCGGAGCTCTCCCGCAGGGCCGCCTCCATCCGCCGGCTCTCGGTAAGATCGGCCATGATCATGTACCCGCGCTGGCACCTGCCGCGCTCGTCCCTGGCATCCGGCACCGTGGTCACCCGCAGCCAGCGGATCTCGCCGGTCCGCCGGTCGGGCACCCCGGTCACCTCACCGGCCACCAGCTCGCCGGTGCGCATCGCCACCCGCCACGGAACCTCCTGCGGCCGGTACGGCGACCCGTCCTCGTGGATCACCTGGGAGGCCGGGAAGAGCGGGAGCGCGCCCATCCGCGCCGGGTCCCGGCCCAGGATCTGGCCGGCCGCCGCGTTCGCGCCGGTGATCGTCCCGTCGGCCTCGAACTCGATCACGCCGTGCGGCGTGGTGCCCAGCAGGACCCGGTGCCGCTCCCGGGTCTTGGCAAGTTCCCGCTCAATGGCCGCCAGCCGGCGGTGGTCGGCGACCTGCGGTGTCACGTCCGCGGCCAGCAGCAGGGCGCCGGTGACCTCGCCGCCGGGTCCGGCCACCGGCTGGCAGCTGAACTCCAGGAACCGCGCCCCGGCACCACCGGCCGGCAGGTGGCCCCAGGCGACCGTTGCCTCCTCCGGCGCGAGCGCGCCAGCGGCGGCCACCTGGCTGAGCGCCCGGAAGCAGTCCTCGGCGACCAGCTCAGGCAGTGTCCCGGCCAGCGGCAGGCCTGCCAGGTCATGGCCGCCGGCGAGATCGCGGTAGCGCTCGTTGGCGAACTCGACCACCAGCTCCGGCCATGTCAGGTAGACCGCAGCGGCAGGCAGGCTGGCGAGCAGCCGCTGCCTGCCCGCCTGCCCGCCGCGTGCGCCGCCCCGACGCCGGACCGGGATTGAGATCGGTTCCCCCTGAGAGTGACCGAACCGTCACTATGCATCACATTATCCCAGGTCAATTCGTGGCGCCCGGCGGCCGCCAGGCCGCCGGCCCACGGGCACGGCCGTGCCGCTCAGCCTGCCAGCGCCCGGACCCGCTCGATGACCGGCGCGAAGGCGTCCAGGTAGGGCTCGTGCACGGTGTAGTAGGTGAAGCCGTACCGGTCGCGGTTGCGGATGACCTGCTCCGCCATGTCCTCGATGGTGCCGACGAACAGGAACGGGTTCACCAGGATCTCGTCGGCGGTCACGGTGCCGCGGTACTGCTCAGCAAGCTCGCCCGCTGCCTTGCGCCGGTCCCCGGTCACCACCACGGCCTGGGTCAGCGCGTGCCATGCGATCGCGGCGGCACGATCGCCCGCGCACTCGCGGGCGAACCGCACCCGCTCGTCCGCCTCGGCCGCGGTGCAGAGCCGGAACACCCCCGGCGGCTCCCCCTGCCGCTGGAACAGCCCCCCGATGCCGACGATGTCAGCGGTCCCGGCGGCGATCCGCAGCACCCGGTCTCCGGACCCGCCCACCAGCAGCGGCGGCCCGTGCCCGCCGAAACCGCGGTGCTGCACGGGCAGCAGCGGGCCGAAGCCGAGCCGCTGCCGCAGTTCCGCCTGCTGCTCGTAGCCGTCCCCCGCGAACAGGCGGGCGAGCTCGCCGATCGTGGCCGACAGCCGGGCCGCCCGGGCCGCGTGTGATTCCCAGCCGATCCCTGCCTCGTCGAACTCCCACTTCATGTGGCCCGACCCGAGGCCCACCTCCAGCCGGCCGCCGGTGAGGATGTCCGCGGTCGCGATCTCGCGCGCCAGCAGCGCCGGGTTCCAGAACGGCACGTTGATCACCAGCGTGCCGACCCGCACCCGCTCGGTCGCCGCCGCCGCCGCGACCACCGCCTGGAACGGGGCGGCGTGCCCCAGGTGGTCGGCGGCGAAGATGGTGTCGTAGCCGTGGCTCTCCGCCCGGCGGCACATGGCCGCGAACTCGTCCCGCGATCTGAGGCCGAAGATGTTCGACGAGAACCTGAAGCCGCTCATGGCGCCACGCTGCCATATCAGCCGCTGCCATGGCAGCGCCCCCGGCGGCGGTCAGGGCAGGCTGAGGCCGTGCAGGTAGCCCTCGCCGGCCGCGGTGATCCCGGCGCTGAAGGCCTGCTCGCCCGCGATCAGCCCGTCGACGTGCAGCGGCCATCCGGCCGGCCGCTCCTCGTTGCCAGCGGTCAGCGGGGTGACCAGCGCAGTCCCGGCGGGGACGTCCACCGCCAGCCCGAGCAGCGCCTGGACCAGGGCGCCGGCGGCGGCCGCCGCCCACGCCTGGGGGCGGCAGGCGGCCGGGTAGGGGACGGGCCAGGGCAGGCGGGTCCGGTCCTCCCCCGCGTACAGTTCCGGCAGCCGCCATCCGAACGAGGACGCTGCCGTCAGCAGTCCGT
>DASQSC010000566.1:0-2580 GCA_035642555.1 Streptosporangiaceae bacterium
GCGGTCGTGGAAGGCGAGCAGCACCCCGTCCGCCGTGGCCTGAAGGTCGGTTTCCAGGTACCGGTAACCGAGCCCGACCGCGTGCTCGAACGCGCGCCAGGAGTTCTCCGGGGCGTGCGCCGAGCCGCCCCGGTGAGCGAACGCGAGCGGGCCGGGCTGATCGAGGAATGCCAGCGGCATACCTGTGAGTATGCGGCATGACCGCGACCAGGCAGGTAACCGAGGGTTGCTGCCAGCCGAAATGCGGGTGTCACCGGCAGGATGCCGGCGCCGGTCAGCCCGGTGGGCCCGGTCAGCCCGGTGGGCCCGGTCAGCGCGGGCCCGGTCAGCGCGGGCCCGGTCAGCGCGCGGTGCCCGCGGGAGTGTCCAGCCGCCCGGCAGCGGTCTGGGGCTCGATGTAACGGTGGGTGACGCGCCGCTCGACCACGAACGTGAGCACCGGGATGGTCCCCGCCAGCAGCATCAGCACCGTCGGCCCGGGTGCCAGCCGCAGCCGGCGCGCGAGCGTGTAGGCCGCGATCAGGTAGATGATGTACAGGATCCCGTGCGTCGTGCCGAGCACGTTCACCGCTGCCTCATCGCCGGTGAACGGCTGCAGGATCGCCAGGATGCACAGGATGACCAGGATGACGCCGGTCACGTAGGCCATGACCCGGTAGCCGATCACATTGCCGCGCACCCGTATTACCTCGCTATCTCAGCCCGTGCCACTTGCCGTGCCCCCTGGCCTCCTGGTGCAGCCGCGCCAGGTAGGCGTTGTAGGCGGCAAGCTCCTCGTCGTCCTCGTCATCGCCCGCTGGGACCTCGCCGGCCGGAGCCGTCCCCGGCGGCAGGCCGCCGCCGGTGCCGGGCCCGGTGCCGGCCCGGGCCGCCGTGGCCGGCAGCTCCGCGCCGCTGGCGGGCTGCTGGCTGGCCGCCGGCGGGTGCAGCTCGTCCCGGATGGTCTTCACCCAGAACACCAGCGCGAAGCCGGCGAACATCGGCCATTCGAAGGTGTAGGCCCAGCTCAGCGCGTTGCCCTCCACGGCCCGGCGGAACTGCCACCAGCCCAGCGCCAGCATGCCAGCCGCCCCGGCCCAGGCGGCCAGGTGCCAGCCGAGCCAGCGGGGGGAGACCAGGAACCGCCACTGCGGGCCCGGCCTGGCAATGCGCATGCGCAGAGTCTAGTCCTGCGGCCAGCGGCGCCCGCCGCGCCCGCGTGGCCGGCGCTCACGGCCGCCGCGGCCGGCCCGCGCGAGGCCCCGCGCGCAGGTCCTGCCACGCCGGGAGCGGCCCGCTCCCTGAAGCCGGGGACCGCATCCGTGATAATCAGGTCCATGTCCGTGTCAGACCTACTGGCGCCCCGGTGGGGCGCGGGCGGGCGGCTGCCCGCCAGCCTGGATGAGCTGCACGGTCCCGAGCAGGGGATCGTGGTCCTGCCCAGGCACCTGGCGTGGCCAGGGCTGCGCGAGTTCGACGTCTCCGACGACCGGGTCCGGCGGAGCCTCTACGGGATCGTGCTCACCCAGGGGCGCCGCAACGACACCGCCAGGTTCGTCAACGCCCGGCTGCTCCAGCAGGACTGGCCGGTGCTGCGGCAGGGGCTGGACGCCAAGGTCCGCAAGGTGTGCGAGCGGCGGCTGCGGCTGGGCAGGTGAGCCCGCGGGCGCGGGAGCGTAATCTCTAGGGCACCCGCCTGCCCCACCTGTGCGGCCAGCGAGGAGGCACCCCCGTGGCACTGGATCCTGCCGCCCTCACCGCGATCGACGTCCATGTCCACGCCGAGGTGTCAGCGAGCGGGCAGCGGTCGCTGGCCGATGACCTGATCCAGGCCTCCGGTGCGTACTTCAACGTGGCCGATCAGCGCCGGCCCACGCTGCCGGAGATCGCCGCCTACTACCGGGAACGGCGGATGGGCTGCGTGGTGTTCACGGTCGACGCCGAGGCCGCCACCGGGCAGCCGCCGGTCCCGAACGAGGAAGTCGCCGAGGCGGCCGCCGCCAACCCGGACGTGATGATCCCGTTCGCCTCGATCGACCCGGCCCGGGGCCGGGCGGGGGCCCGGCAGGCCCGGCGGCTGGCTGCCGGCCACGGCATCCGTGGCTTCAAATTCCACCCCAGCGTGCAGGCCTTCTACCCGAACGACCGGGCCGCGTACCCGCTCTACGAGGTGATCGCCGAGCTGGGGCTGCCCGCCGTCTTCCACACCGGCCAGACCGGGATCGGCGCCGGGGTGCCCGGCGGCGGCGGGATCCGGCTCAAGTACTCCAACCCGATGCTCATCGACGACGTGGCCGCCGACTTCCCCGGGATGCCGATCATCCTGGCCCACCCGTCGTTCCCGTGGCAGGACGAGGCGCTGGCGGTCGCCCTGCATAAGCAGCAGGTTCACATCGACCTGTCGGGCTGGTCGCCGAAGTACTTCCCGCCGCTGCTGGTGCAGTACGCGAACTCGCTGCTGCAGGACAAGGTGATGTTCGGGTCCGACTTCCCGCTGCTGACCCCGGACCGGTGGCTGGCGGACTTCGAGCAGCTGTCCATCAAGCCCGGGGTCCGCGACAAGATCCTCAAGCACAACGCGGCCCGGCTGCTCGGCCTGGC
>DASQSC010000567.1:0-2135 GCA_035642555.1 Streptosporangiaceae bacterium
GACATGGTCATTGCCCAGCGCCTGGGTGATCTGCTGGCTGGTGACCGGGCTGTTCTCTCCCTGGCCGAGCCAGGACTGCACCTGATCGCCGAGCCCGCCCTGGCTCAGCTGCTGCGTCAGGCCGGGCAGGTCCAGGCCGGAAACGCCGGACCCGCCGGATCCGCGGGATCCCCCGGATCCGCCGGACCCGCCGCTGAGCTTCTCCTTGATGGTGTCGAGCAGTCCCATCTCATCCCCCGGTTCTGTTACGTACCGTTATCGTACAGATCCATGGTGTCACAGCCACGGCGTTTGCCCGGCTGGGGCCTCGGGTAGTGCCGCTCAGGTGAAGCCAGGCCCGGCCAGCTCCCCCCGCGGCCACGGGGCCAGTGCGCGGCTGCGAAGCGCGGGACTGCCCGGCCATAGACTGAACGCCACGGCGCCGGGGGCGCCAGAGGAGTTGTTATGGCCACAACCGGCATCACCTCCGAACCCGGCCTTGATGTGGTCGCCGAGCTCGCCGCTCAGCTGCGGGTCGACTCGGTCCGCGCGGCGACCAGCGCCGGGTCGGGGCATCCGACCTCCAGCATGTCTGCAGCCGACCTGCTGGCGGTGCTGGCAGCCCGGCACCTGCGCTACGAGTGGGACGACCCGCGCTCGCCCGCCAACGATCACCTGATCTTTTCCAAGGGCCATGCCTCGCCGCTGCTGTACGCGGTATTCAAGGCCGTCGGCGCGGTCTCGGAAGACGAGCTGCTGAGCGGTTACCGCCGGTTCGGGCAGCGGCTGGAGGGCCACCCCACCCCGGTGCTGCCGTGGGTGGACGTGGCCACCGGCTCGCTGGGCCAGGGCCTGCCCGACG
Source organism: Streptosporangiaceae bacterium (assembly GCA_035642555.1). GTDB lineage: Bacteria > Actinomycetota > Actinomycetes > Streptosporangiales > Streptosporangiaceae > JAIRTY01. The sequence continues at coordinate 842 of DASQSC010000567.1, forward strand.
GGGTGGGGATCGCGCTGGCCGGCAAGTACCTGGAGAAGCTGCCATACCGGGTCTGGGTGCTGTGCGGCGACAGCGAAATGTCCGAGGGCTCGATCTGGGAGGCGCTGGACAAGGCCTCCCACTACCAGCTGGCCAACCTGATCGTGATGGTGGACGTGAACCGCCTCGGCCAGAGCGGTCCCACCGACCTGGGCTGGGATCTGGACGCGTACGCCCGCCGGGCAGCGGCGTTCGGCGCCCGCACGGTGGTCATCGACGGCCACGACCTGGCCGCGATCGACCAGGCCCTGGCGCAGGCCGGCGGCGGCCCGGACGGGCAGCCCACGGTGATCCTGGCCAAGACGATCAAGGGCCGCGGATTCTCCGAAATCGAGAACAAAGAGGGATGGCACGGGCGGCCGTTCCCGCCGGATATGGCGGAGCGGGCGGTCGCCGAGCTTGGCGGCGTGCGCGAACTGGTGGTGCGCGGCCCGCAGCCGGGCCCGGCTCCCGGCCCGGATCACCAGGCGGTCCCGGCCGGCCCGGAATTGCCCAGCTACGCTGCCGGCGACAAGGTCGCCACCCGTAAGGCCTACGGGGACGCGCTGGTCGCGCTCGGCGCCGGCGACCCGCGGGTGGTCGCGCTGGACGGGGAGGTGAAGAACTCCACCTTCGCGACCGAGTTCGCGACCGCGTTCCCGGACCGGTACTTCGAGATGTACATCGCCGAGCAGCAGATGGTGGCCGCCGCCACCGGGCTGGCCGCCCGCGGCTACAAGCCGTTCGCCTCCACCTTCGCCGCGTTCTTCGCCCGCGCCTACGACTTCATCCGGATGGCCGCCATCTCCGCGGCCAGCCTGCGGCTGGCAGGCTCGCATGCCGGGGTGGAGATCGGGGCCGACGGCCCGTCGCAGATGGGGCTCGAGGACCTGGCGATAATGCGGGCGGTGCACGGGTCGACCGTGCTTTACCCGGCCGATGCCACCTGCACCGCCGCGCTGGTGGGGGCCATGGCGGCCAATCCTGGCGTCAGCTACCTGCGGACCACCCGCGGCAGCTACCCCGTCCTGTACCCGGCCGGGGAAGCGTTCCCGATCGGCGGCATCAAGGTGCACGGCTCCGGCACCGACGTGACCCTCATCGGCGCCGGCGTGACCCTCCATGAATGCCTGAGCGCGGCGGACATCCTGCGCGGGGAAGGCATCGGTGCCCGGGTCATCGACTGCTATTCGGTCAAGCCGCTCGACGCCGCCGCCCTGGCCGCGGCGGTCAGCGCCACCTCCGGCCGGGTCGTGATCGCCGAGGACCACCACCC
>DASQSC010000568.1:0-3466 GCA_035642555.1 Streptosporangiaceae bacterium
TGGACGATTGTGAGGTAGGCGTCCTCAAGGTCGGGCTGCGCCGCGACGGCGTCCGCGGCTGGCGCGGCCGGCGTCAGCACCCGGACCTGCACCCCGGCCGCGGTGCGGACCATCTTGCTGACCGGGTGGCGGTCGCGGAGAGCGGCCAGTTCACCGGGCGGGACGGTCACCTCCCAGACCTGGCCGTCCGCCTGGCGCAGCACGTCGCCGGGGCTGCCGCGCAGCAGCAGCCGGCCACCCGCCATGATCGCGATGTCGGCGGCCACCGATTCGACGTCGGAGACGATGTGCGTGGACAGCAGCACTACCCGGTCTGCGGCCAGGTCGGCGAGCAGGTTCCGGAACACCACCCGCTGGTCGGGGTCCAGGCCCGCGGTGGGCTCATCGACGATGAGCACGCGCGGGTCGGCCAGCAGGGCCTGGGCGATCCCCACCCGGCGCAGCATCCCGCCCGAGTACTTGCCCAGCGGCCGCTTCCCCGCCCCGGACAGGTCCAGCAGATCGAGCAGCTCACCGATCCTGGCCCGCGCGGTCCTGGCTGGCATGCCCTTGACGGCGGCCAGGTAGGACAGGAACTCCCGGGCGGACAGGTGCGGGTACACGCCGAAATCCTGCGGAAGGTAACCGAGGTTGCGGCGCAGCAAGTCCGGGCGAGCGACAGCGTCGCCACCATCGAAGAGGACCTGGCCGCTGGTCGGCCTGGTCGCCGTGGCGGCGACTCGCATCAGCGACGACTTGCCCGCCCCGTTGGGCCCGAGCAGGGCGAGCAGCCCTGGCCCGAGCCGCAACGTCGCGCCGTCAACGCCGCGCACGCCGCCGCGGTAGACCTTGGCGATGTTCAGCAGCTCCAGCATCTGCTCACGCCTTCCGCGAATCTGGCTGGCTGGCGGCCCTGCGCAGCCAGAACGCGCTCACCAGCCCGAGCGCCGCGCCGGTGAGCGTCAGCCAGGCGCCCGCGCGCAGCTCCGCCCAGGGCAGGTTCACCGGGTTGAGGTAGTGCGAGTCCGGCAGGCCCGGCGTGTTGAAGTGGTGGACGACCAGCCCGATCCACATCCCGGAGGCTGCGAGTGCGAGCAGCCCGCCGAGCACGGCGAGCGTCCGCACACCCGTCAGCGCGCCGGCTGCCATCACCGCTCCGAGGATGAGCATCACGAAAGCAACCGAACTCTGCAGCGAGGCCACCGCGTACGTGTAGACCAGCATCTGCGCCAGCGAGGTGTGCGCCATCCCCATCCCAGGACGCGCCCCGTGTGCGCTCACCCAGGTCAGCAGGCTCCCGATCGCCGTGGCCGCACCGCACGCCGCCGTGAACGCCGCGACCGGCGGCCGGATCCTTGTCCGGGCATTGGGGAGCAGTTCCAGTGTCATCGTGCCGCCGGCCTTCCCTGTCGTTGCCTGCTGTGCTTTCGCGGGTCACGGTGAGGCCGCGCGGTGACCTCACCGTCCGGCAGGCCCGCCGCCCGCCGCCCAGGTGTCAGGCAACCATCGGGCAGAAGGCACGTCACTACGGTCAGTCACCGGATCGCGGGTGGGGGTAGGCATACCTGGCGGCTACTGTCAGCCTCATCGGCACCGCTGAAGACGCGGGCTACCGTGAGGATCATGCACAGGCCGCAGACTGCGCTGGAGGCGTTCGCGTGGCGCCGGCTGCTGGTCAGCGGCTGGCCGTGGCGGTCTGCGGGTTACTTGCTGGCCACCGTGCCGGCGGCGATCGTGGCAGCGGCCTTGCTGGCGGTCCCGGCGGTGCCCTGGCTCGTGCTGGCGGCGGGCAGCTACCCGGCGGGCGCGGTCGTGCTGCTGGTCTTGCTCGGGGCCGCGCTGGTCGCCGCGGCCGGGCCGCTGATCGCGGTGCCGGTGGCGTCCCTGGCCCGCAGGCGACTGCATCTGGCCGGCTCGCGGCAGCCCGGATCCTGGATTGGCCGGGAGATGGCGGCCGGCGGCGCGGTGCCGTGGCTGCGGGCCCGGTACACGGACCCGGCGGCGTGGCGCCAGGCCGGCTACGTCTGCCTGCTCGCCACCGTTCTGCCCGTCGTGGCGGTCGCCGCGTTGCTCGCCGCGCCGCTGGCCGTGGCGTTCATCGCCAGCCCGTTCCTGGTCCTGGCGCAGCAGCCGGGCAGCAGCCCGGTCGCGCTGTTCGGCCACCTGGCCACCGTGCCGCAGGCGCTGCCGTACGTGGCCGCCGGGCTGGTGCTGCTACCCGCGTCCGGCTACCTGGTGACGCTCGTCGCCGGGGCGGATGCGGCCACCGCCCGCGCGCTACTGCTCGCCGCGCCGGACGAGCAGCTGCGCGCCGAGTTGACCGAGGTGACGGCCTCGCGCGCCCGGCTGGCGGGCGCGTTCGAGGCCGAGCGCCGGCGGATCGAACGCGACCTGCACGACGGCGCCCAGCAGAAGCTGGTCAGCCTTACCCTCCAGCTCGGCATGGCACAGCTCGACCTGCCGCCCGGATCCCCGGCCGCCGGGGCCGTCGCCGCCGCGCACGAACAGGCCAAGCAGCTCATGGCCGAACTACGCGAGCTCATCCACGGCATCCAGCCGCAGGTCCTCTCCGACCTCGGGCTGCCCGCCGCCCTCGGCGAACTCGCCGACTCCTCCCCGGTCCCGGTCACCGTTGAGGCCGACCTGGACGTGCGGGTGCCGGGCCAGGTCGAGAACACTGCCTACTTCGTCGCGGCCGAGGCACTCACCAACATCGCCAAGCACAGCGACGCCACCAGCGCCACCGTCACCGCACGGTGGCACGACAGCCTCCTGGTCATTGAGATCAGCGACAACGGCCACGGTGGCGCCGACCCGGCCCACGGCACCGGCCTGACCGGGCTGGCCGACCGGGTCGCCGTGACCGGCGGGCGGATGCTGCTATCCAGCCCCCTCGGCGGCCCCACCCTCCTGCGCGCGGAAATCCCATGCAGCCAGAGCTGAACGCTATCCGGGTAGTCCTGGCCGAGGACGCGGTCCTGCTCCGCGAAGGACTCGCCGGTCTGCTCGGACGATTCGGCTTCCGGGTCGCCGCCGTCACCGGGGACGCCGAAGGACTCGTAACCGCTGTCGCCGAGCACCATCCCGACCTGGTGATCACCGACATCAGGATGCCCCCGACCTTCACCGACGAGGGCCTGCGCGCCGCCGTCGGCCTGCGCCGCGCCCACCCCGGGCTCGCGGTGGTCGTGCTCAGCCAGTACGTCCAGTACCGCTACGCCGCTGACCTGCTGGACTCCGGCGACGGACGCGGTGTCGGCTACCTGCTCAAGGACCGGGTCGCCGACACCGAGGAGTTCATCGCGACGCTGCGCCGCGTCGCCGCGGGCGGAACCGCCGTTGATCCCCAGGTCATCAGCCAGCTTGTGCGCCGCCGGTGCGACCCGCTGGCCTCGCTGTCAGCCCGCGAGCGTGAGGTGCTCGCCCTCATCGCTGAGGGACACTCCAACGCCGCCATCGCCCGCAAGCTCTTCATCACCGAAGCAGC
>DASQSC010000569.1:0-2034 GCA_035642555.1 Streptosporangiaceae bacterium
CGAGGTGGCCCGCCGCCTGTCCCGGGACGGCTTCGGCGGGAAGATCGTGATCGTCACCACGTTCGGACGGCCCGGTTACCTGACGGCGGCGATGGCCGCCGGGGCGCGCGGTTTCCTGCTCAAGGACGCCCCCGCGGCCGAGCTGGCCAAGGCCATCCGGCGGGTGCACGCGGGCGAGCGGGTGGTCGACCCGGCGCTGGCCGCGGCCGCGCTGGCCGAGGGGGCGAGCCCGCTCACCCCCCGGGAGACCGAGGTGCTCGCCGCCGCCCGCGGCCACGCCGCGATCACCGACCTGGCGGGCGCGCTGTACCTGTCCCCCGGGACGGTACGGAACCACCTGTCGGCGGCCATCCAGAAGCTGGGCGCCCGTAACCGCGCCGAGGCAATCGACATAGCGGAACGGAAGGGCTGGCTCTGAATCCAGCCGCCGCGCGCTGGCGGGGTCCGAAGCCGGCCTGACCGGGCGCGCCACCGGGCCGGCCCGCGATCCGCCACCCCCGCCGCGTCCGGCCGGCGGCCGGAACTGGGCTGGCCGGAACTGGGCTGGCCGGAACTGGGCTGGCCGGAACTGGGCTGGCCGGAACTGGGCTGGCCGGAACTGGGCTGGCCGGAGCTGGGCCGGCCGGAAATTGAGTTGGCAACCCGCAGGCGGCCGGGTTGGCTGGAGAAATGCAGTGCCAGCGGTTCGCCCCGATGTCAGACACCGGACTGACCCGCGCCTGTCATGCGATGTACCTCGCCGGTGCCCCGGCCGATGACCCGGACGGCCCGGTGATGTCCCAGCGCAGCTTCACCGCCTGGCTGGCGCTGGGCTGGCTGGAGGACCGCCCGGAGGCCTGGCTGGCCCGGGACGAGGCAGGCCGTCCCCGCGGCTGGTATTCGGCTGGGTTCCCGCAGCGGGAGAACCGGCGCCGGGCGTACCTGACCCTGCTGGTCAGCCCCGAGTTCCGGCGGCAGGGCGCCGGAACCCGCCTGCTCGCGCACGCCGCGGCCCGGGCCGCGCAGCAGGGCCGGACCGTCCTTGTCACGCAGGCCCGGGACGGGTCGGCGGCCGAGGCGTTCTTCCGGGCGGCCGGCGGCCAGCCCGGCATCACCGAAGTCCGCCGGGTGCAGCGGGTGACCGCGATCGGCGACGGGCAGCTGAGCGAACTGCGGGCGACGGCGCAGCCCGCGGCCGCCGGCTATTCGCTGGACCGCTGGCAGGGCACGATCCCCGGCGACCAGCTGGCCGGCGTGGCCGCCGTGAACGACGCCATGGCCGACGCCCCCAGGGACGACGATGAGGAATCCCTGCGCTGGGACGCCGACCGGGTCCGCGCGGACCTGGCCCGGGTGGCCGCCGCCGGGAACCGGCTCTACACCGTGGCCGTCCGCCACGACGGCAGCGGGCAGCTGGCCGGCCTGACCCAGATTGCCGTGGACCCGGCCGACCCGGGCTGGGCCTACCAGGAGATCACGGCGGTGGCGGGGCAGCACCGCGGGCACCGGCTCGGGCTGCTGCTCAAGGTCGCGATGCTGGAATGGCTCCGGCGCGAGGAGCCGCAGCTGCACACGATCATCACCGGCAACGGCGACACCAACAAGCACATGATCGCGATCAATGAGGCGCTCGGTTACGAGGTTTTGGACCGCTGGCGGTCCTGGCAGCTCGACGTCTCCCGGCTGGCCGCGGCCCCGGCAGCAGCCAGCGGGAACACTCAGTCGTAGAACCCGAGGCGGCGCAGCTGCCGGGGGTCGCGCTGCCATTCCCGGGCGACCTTGACCCGCAGGTCGAGGTAGATCTTGCGGCCGAGCAGCGCCTCGATCTGCTGCCGGGCACGGCTGCCGACGTCGCGCAGCCGGGTCCCGCCCGCGCCGATCACGATCGCCTTCTGGCTCGGCCGCTCGACGTACAGCTCGGCGTGGACGTCGATCAGGTCGTCGCGCCCCGGCCGGGGCCCCATCTCCTCCACCAGCACCGCGATCGAATGGGGCAGCTCGTCGCGCACCCCGTCCAGCGCCGCCTCCCGGATCAGCTCGGCAACCAGCACCTGC
>DASQSC010000570.1:0-11472 GCA_035642555.1 Streptosporangiaceae bacterium
GGCCGCCGGGGCGGCGGCCACCCTGCTCACCACCCAGCGCGAGGCGCTGCGCGCCCTCGGCCTCGCCGCCCGGCCCCCCGCTCCCGCCGAGGCCGGCCGGGACCCGCTGGGCTACCTGTCGGCGCTGCAGGCCTCGGGCGCGGACGCGGAGCTCACCGATCCGGCCGGGCTGGGGGGCTTCGGGTGGCTGGTCCAGTCCGTCGGCACCCCGCTGCCGGCCTCGCTGGCGGGCTGCGCCGCCCCGGGAGGCGGCTGGACATGACCGGCCGCCGCGCGGACGCCGTCACCGGCACGGTGGCGGCCGGGTCCGGTGACTTCGTGATCAACCTCGGGCCGTCCCACCCGTCGGGGCACGGCATGCTCCGGCTCCGGCTCACCCTCGACGGCGACCGAATCACCGCCGCCGACCCCGGCATCGGCTACGTTCACCGGGGCGCCGAGAAGCTGTTCGAGGCACGCGACTACCGGCAGATCATCATGCTGGCCAACCGGCATGACTGGCTGGGTGCCTTCGCCAGCGAGCTCGGCGTGGTGCTGGCCGCCGAACGGCTGGCCGGCATCGAGGTGCCGCCCCGCGCCGTGTGGGCCCGCACGCTGCTGGCCGAGCTCAACCGGATCCTCAGCCACCTGGCGTTCCTCAGCTCGTACCCGCCCGGCCTGGCCGGCCCGGGGGCTCCCGCCGATGCCGCCCAGTCCGCCGCCTTCGGCGCCCGGGAGCGCATGCAGGCCGTGCTGGAAGAGATCACCGGCGGGCGGATGCATTACATGTTCAACCGGGTCGGCGGGCTCCGGCAGGAACTGCCGGCGGGCTGGCTGAGCCGGGCCGGGGCCGCGGTGGCGCAACTGCGGGCCGCGCTGCCCGGCATCGGCGCCGTCGTCACCGGCGACGAGGGGTTCCGCGCCCGCACCCGGGGCACCGGCGTGCTCACGGCGGAGCAGGTGTGCCAGTACGGGGTCAGCGGCCCGGCCGCCCGGGCCAGCGGCGTGGACTTCGACCTGCGCCGGGACGAGCCCTACCTGGCCTACGGCGATCTCGCCGCCCAGGTCCGGGTGGTCACCAGGCAGGAGGGTGACAGCCTGGCCCGGTTCGAGTGCCTGCTGGAGCAGGTCGCCGTGTCGGCGGAGCTCGCCGATGCCGGTGCCGCCCGGCTGGCGCGGCTGCCGGCCGGCCCGATCGGCGCGCGGCTGCCGAAGGTGCTGCGGGTGCCGGAGGGCCACGCCTACGCGTGGACCGAGAGCCCGCTCGGCATCAACGGCTACTACCTGGTCTCCAGGGGCGGCAAGCTGCCGTGGCGGCTCAAGCTGAGATCTGCCTCGTTCGGGAACGTGCAGGCGCTGTCCGAGATCCTGCCCGGCAACCGGGTCGCTGACCTGCCCGCCATCCTCGGCTCGCTGTTCTTCGTGGCCGGCGACATCGACCGCTGACGTTAGCCGGGCGGATCTGACCCCTATAGGGGGCTGGTGAAGTCTGAACTGAGGGTACTGGCTACTGCCTGGCCGCGGGTGGTCGCACCGGGAGCGGGGGGTTCGCTGTCTGTGATGAGCCAGGTGAGGGCTTGGGGGGTGTGGTCGGTGATGGTGCCGTAGATGGTGACCTGGTGGAGTTCTCTGCTGTAGAGGAGCTGGATGTCGAGGGCCTGGTAGAGGGCGGCCCGGTGCCGGGGCGGCAGGTCGTCGAGGCGGGCGGCCAGGACCGGCAGGGCTTCTAGCAATTCGGGGTCTGATGCTTGCTGATCGGCGCGGGTGAGGGCGTCGAGGGCGGCATGGGCCTGGTCGCGCTGGGTGACTAGTTCGGCGAAGTGGTCGCGGATGCGGGCGCGCATCGCCTGCGCGGCCCGGTTGCCGGGGTCGGCGGGCAGGGTGTCCAGTTCCCGGATCTGCGAGTCCTGCGCGACGTCGAGGCGCCTGAGTTCTTTTGCCAGGGCGGCGCGTTGCCGTTCGGTGCGGGCGGCGCGGGCGGCGGCGTCGGCGGGGATCTGGGCGGAGAGCAGGGCGCCGCGTTCGGGGCCGAGGATGCGCTCGGTGATGAACTGGCACACCAGTGGCACCAGGACGTCTTCGCGGGCGATGACCGACCGGCCCGGGCAGCGCTCGGTTGCCGGCGCCACTGCCGCTGGTCGAACACCACCGGCGCCGTGGCGGTGCGCCACCGACAGGCCGGTCTCCACCGCATAAATCCGCCATGCCCACAGCAGCGAGGCGATGAGCAGCCCGGCCCGGACCGCGACCGGGGCGCACAGCACAAACGCCGCGGGGTTAGAAGTCAGCGAAAGCGACTTTGCGGCCTGCGGCGTCGAGCAGGGTCACGTTCCAGTCCAGGTTGATGCTGCCGGGGGGCTGGGTGATGAAGTACCGGCCGGGTGGTAGCCCGGCGCGGCGCGGGAATGGCCTGGTGGGCAGCCGGATGGCCGCGCGGCCGGGGGAACTCAGGCGGACCGTGACGGCTGCTGTCGGTGCTGGCCCGTAGTAGAAGATCGAACCGTGCGGGCCGGATCCTTCCAGCCAGAGTCCCGGCGGCGGTCCGGGGCGGAATCCGATGCCGCCGGAGTAGTCGTAGCCGGAGGGGCTTTCCAGGAACAGGCCGAGTTGTCCGCCTTGCTCGGATGCGGTCAGCCGCCAGGGCCGGCCCTGGGCGGAGAGGCCGCGGTCGAGGACTACCTTCTTGCCCAGCTTGCCTGAGGCTGTGTGGACGGCGCACCCGGTGACGGCTAGGGCGGCTGCGGCTAGCAGGGCTGCCGCGGCCTGCAGGCGAGGGCGGCTATCTGGCACGGCAGGGCGTTCCGTTCTGCGGCCTGCTGGCCGGCCGCCCGATCACTATGCCACGAGGCGCCGCGTCAGGGCAGCTAGCCGCTGTGGTCAGTCGGGTGATTCCTGCTAATTGGTGAGTTTTCGGTGCGGGCGTGCTGCACACTGTCATGCCAGTAGCTGGCTGGCGGGTGATCATATGCAGTTGATCGAGCAGACGGGGTTCGGGGTGCGCTCGGCGGCGCTGACCCTGGCGAGGCCGGGGTCTTCTGTGCGGTTCGTGTTGTTCCCGATGCTGCATCTTGGCTCGCCCGCGTTTTACCGCTCGGTGCGCCGGCGGCTGGAAGAGTGCGATGACGTCGTGGTCGAGGGCGTGGGCGGGCGCTCGGCGTCCGTGATCACTTTGGCGTACCGGATCGGGGGCGGGCTGCGCCGCGGGGGGCTTGTGGATCAGGGCAGGGGCCTGGACCTGACTGGTCTGCCGGGCCGGGTTATCCGCCCGGATCTGACGGCGGAGCAGTTCGCGCAGGGATGGCGGAAGGTGGCTCGCTGGCTGCGGTGGCTGCTGGTGGTGGCGGCGCCGCTGTTCGGCCTGTGGCTTGTGGTGGTCGGCCCCCGGCGCGCGCTGGGTCGCAACCTGGCGCTCGATGACCTGCCCTCCCGGGACGAGGAAGAGCTTTCAGAGGCGACGCCGGGCCTGGATGAGGCCATGCTGGCGGCGCGCGACCGGGCCCTGTGCCGGGAACTGGTCCGGATCGCGGAGGAATCGGGTCCGGGTGCTCCCCGGACCGTGGGGGTTTGCTGGGGAGCGGGTCATATGCGAGCGGTGATCGCGCTGTTGCACACGCGCCTTGGCTACCGCGTCACTGGCGCCACGTGGATAACCGTCTTCTGATGGTTTGGCCCCTGAGGCGCGGCGGGGAGTGGCCGGCGGTGCTGGCCGTGGTTGCGGTGGTGCTGGGCGGGGTTGCGGTGCTGCTGGCCGCTGGGGCGCTACCGGGCTGGCGGCCGGTGGCCGGGTTTGTGGTTCAGGCGGGTTTCGTGGTGGCGGTGGCGGTTCTGATCAAGCGGGATAGTGGCTTGCGGGGCCGTTCGGGGCGGGGGTGGCTTGCCGCGTGCGTGTTGCTGCCTCCGGTAGCCCTCCCGGTGTTCGTGGTTGTGGCAGTGGTTGACCGGTTCCGCGGACGGCGGGGGATCGAGTCCCGATGGGCTCCTGCCGGGAGGTGGTACCTGCTGGCGGGGGTGGTGCTGGCGGCGGCGGCCGGCGCTGTTGCGGTGAGCCAGGTAAACGTGCCGGGTATGTCGGTGTCTACGCCGCCGGCTTCGGGCAGTTTCTCGGGATCGTGTTCGTCGGCGCTGTCGGTGTCCCTGGGCACCGGCACATATGGTCGTCTCCCGGCGGGGCCGGCCGGGGCCCCGCCGGTCCTGGCTGCTGCGCGGGCGACGGAGGCCGGGCGGTGCTCGGCTGCAGCCGCTGAGCGCATGACCGCCAGCGCCGTTTTGCTGGGCGGGGCGTGGCTGCTCGCCCTGGTCGGGGAGGGCATGAACCGCCGCCGGGGCCACCCAGGGTCAGGCCTGCCAGGCGAGGCCGCCGCTTAACAGCCGGCTCCTGCCCGCTCAGCAGTGTGTCTGTGCGGCGCCGGCGGAGGCGTCTGGCCGCCTGGGGAGGTAATGGTTCAACGACTGCCGCCGTGGAAAGCAGGGACGAATCGGCAAGGGCTGTCGGCCGAAGGCCGGCCTTTGATAGGGGGCGGGTGGCCCGGGGGGCGGCTTGCGGGCAGGCGCGAGCGGCCTCATCCTAGGCCAGCCAGTGCCTGCGTGGGCCTGGTAGTCCCGGCTGTCGTGATAGGTGGGCGGCGCCAGCGCGGGACCTGATGCCGGTGCGGGGGCGCTCCGGTAGGCGCCGCCGGGGCCGCCGCACTCGCTGCTAGTGCAGCCTATGGTGTGTCATAGGTTCGTGGTCCACTCAATGACCAGCTTGCAGCTCGGGGCACTGGCCTGTTCAGACTCTCTGGTATCCCCTATGGAGGGCCGGATCCAAACGGCTGGCGGTCCTCGTCCTCGTCCCGTGGCGGGCGCGCCCGGCAGCCGTACTCCAGGTAGAGCGCGGCCGCGACCAGCAGGATGGCCGCCCCCAGGGTCCCGCCGACGGCGAGCGCGTCCTGCCGCGGCATCGGCTTGGCGAGCGACGCGGCCAGATACACCAGGGCGCCGGCGGCCAGCCCGCCGAACACCGCCGCCACCAGGGAGCTGGCCTTGGCGAGCGCCGCCAGCCGGGCGACCGTGATCGGCGGCACCGGCCGGAGCGACTGCCACCCGGGCGGCCGGTGCCCGTTCCCCTGGTTGCGGTCCCGGCCCCGGTCGCCGCGGAGCCGGATCCGCAGGCTCCGCCCGCACGCGGCCTCCACGATCGCGAGCAGCAGCAGGGTCGGCGCCATGGTCCACGGCAGCGGCGGCAGGGACACGTAGACCACCCGCAGCGCCGCCCAGGCCGCCAGGCCGCACCCGAGCGCGACTATGACCAGCGTCCGGGCCCGGGTGGGCGTCATCCGGCCTCCCGGACCGTCACGCAGGCGGCTGGAGTGCGGCGCCTTCCAGCCGCCGCACGCCCGCCGTTCCCGCCGCCGACAGCAGCTCCGCCACCCGTCCTCGCCCGCCGAGCACGGCTTCCGGATCGACGGCCAGCCAGGGAGCCAGCACGAAGGCCCGTTCATGCGCCCGCGGGTGCGGCAGCGTCAGTTCCGGATCGTCGCTCACCTCGTCACCGTAGACGATCAGATCAACGTCGAGGGTCCGGGGGCCCCAGACCTCCTCCCGGACCCGGCCGAGCACCGCCTCCACCGCATGACAGCGCTCCAGCAGCGCCCGCGGCGGCAGCCACGTGTCCGCCAGCACCACCGCGTTCAGGTAGGGGGGCTGCTCCGGACCGCCGACCGGCTCGGTCTCGAACACCGGCGACACCGCCACGAATGCCAGCCCCGGGCCGTCGAACAGCGCATCGAGGCCGCCCTGCAGGTTCTCCTGCCGCTGGCCCAGGTTGCTGCCGAGCGCGAGGACCACGCGCCGGGCGAGGACTGGTTGCGGTGCCGCGGTCATGTGCGGCCGCGCCGGATCGTGACGGCTACGTCTTCGAACGGATGCGGCACCGGCGCATGCGGCTTGTGAACGGTGATCTCCGCCTCCTGAACTGCCGGATCGGACAGGCACACCGCCGCCAGCCGCTCCGCCACTGTCTCGATCAGCCGGGCCGGGGGATCACCGGCCGCGGCGACGAGGCGGTCCGCCAGGGCGGCGTAGTCGACGGTACGGGAGAGGTCATCGGTTTCCGCAGCCGGCCCGGTGCCCAGCCACAGCACCACGTCGATCACGAATTCCTGGCCCGCCGCGCGCTCGGCGTCGAGCACGCCGTGGCGGGCGAACACCCGCAGCCCGCGCAGCGAGACCCGGTCACTCGTCATCGGCCACGCCCGCCCGGGGCTCCGCCCGCCTGCCCGGCGGCCGCACCTTCACCCGGGCCGGTCACAGCTTCTCCCGGGCTGGTCACAGCTTCTCCCGGGCTGGCGTTACCCTCTGCCCGCCGCCAGGCCTCGGCCACCCGCACCGCGTCGGCGTTGGCCGGCACCTCATGCACCCGGACGCACCACGCCCCGGCCGCCGCTGCCAGCGCGGTCACCGCCACGGTCGCGTCGTCGCAGCCGGCGAACGGGCGCGGGGTGCCGTCCCGGTCCGCCAGCAGGCGGCCGAGGAACCGCTTCCTGGACGCGCCGACCAGCACCGGGAACGGGGGCCAGCCGCCGCCCAGGCGGCTCAGGTCGCCCAGCCGGGACAGCAGTTCCCAGTTGTGCGCGGGGAGCTTGTCCCGGTAATGCCCTGGCTGCTTGGCGAACCCCAGCCCCGGGTCGAGGATGACCATCGACGGGTCGGCGCCCTCCCTGGTGACGGCCTCGACCCGCTGCCCCAGTTCCCGCCGCACCTCAGCGACCACGTCGGCGTAGACAGCTCGGTCGGCCATCTGGTGGCTGTGCCCGCGCCAGTGCATGACCACGTAGGGCACGCCGGCCCGGGCGACCAGCCGCGGCATCTGCGGGTCTGCCAGGCCGCCGCTCACGTCGTTGACCAGGCACGCACCAGCGCCCAGCGCGAACTCCGCGACCTCCGCCCGCATGGTGTCGATGCTGACCGGCACGCCCGCGCCGGCCAGCCCGCTGATCACCGGGCCCACCCGCCGCAGCTCCTCATCGGCCGGGATCCGCTGCGCCCCGGGCCGGGTCGATTCCCCGCCCACGTCGACGATGTCCGCTCCCTGCGCGGCGAGTTCGAGGCCGCGCTCGATCGCGGCATCCGCCCCGAACCAGGCGCCGCCGTCGGAGAACGAATCGGGGGTGACGTTCACCACCCCCATGACCAGGCACCGGTCTGCCGCCGGGAGCCCCGGCGGCCCCGGGGCCCGCGCACCGCTCAGCATCCCGCCAGCCTACGCACCACCCCGAGGCCGATGGCGTACGCTCCGCCAGGAGTTTCCTGTGCCAGGGGCGGCCCGGAACGAGCCGCGGGCGTCTCGTGGCGGCGCGAACCACCTACGGAGGCGCCTCGGGCCCTACGGGCGGAACGCGCGACTGCGACTGCCAGCCCGCGGGCGTCCGGGATCGCCCCCTCCAGCCCGCGGGCGTCCGGGATCGCCCCCCGCGGATCAGGCGGGGCGCGCCGAGCTTGGGCAGCACCAGGAAGGCTTCGGCCTCCAGCGCCGCGATCCCGACCCGCAGCGCGTCCCTGGTGCCGGGGAAGACGCAGAACCTCGGCTCCCACGCCGGGCAGAACTTCGCGTTGAACTTGTACAGCGACTCGATCTGGAACCAGCGCGACATGAACAGCAGCAGCCCGCGCCAGGCCCGCAGCACCGGGCCCGCGCCGATCCGGCCGCCGCGCTCGAGGGCATTCCTGAACACCGCGAAGTTCAGCGAGAGGCGCTTCACCCCGAGCTCGCTCGCCGCCTTGATCGTCTCGACGATGAGGAAGTCGTTGACCCCGGGCTGGGCGGCCCGGTCGCGGCGCATGAGGTCGAGCGAGAGCCCGTCCGAGCCCCAGGGCACGAAGTGGAGGATGGCGCGGAGCACGCCGTCCTCGGTGGCGGTGGCGATCACGCAGTCCTCGTCCCCGGCGCCGCCGACCCGGCCCAGGGCCATGGAGAACCCGCGCTCGATGTGGCTGCCGCGCCAGGAACTGGCGCGCAGAGCCAGCCGTTCGATCTCGTCGGCGGGAATGTCGGCGACCCGCCGGATCTGCGCCCGGTAGCCCTGGCGCTCGACCCGGGCCACCATCTGGCGCACGTTGCGCATGGCCCGGCCCTGGAGCGTGAAGTCGGCGACCGTCACGATCGCCTCGTCGCCGAGCTCGAGCGCGGTCAGGCCGCCTTCCCGGCACCAGATCTCGGCCCCCAGCTCGCTGCAGCCCATCACCGCTGGCACCCAGGCGTGCCTGGCCGCCTGGTCGCCGAACGCATCGATGGCGCCAGGCCACGCCTCCGGGTCGCCGATCGGGTCGCCGCTGGCCAGCATGACGCCGGAAACCACCCGGTAGCCGACGCAGGCCTTGCCGGTCGGCGACCAGATCACGCTCTTGTCGTGGCGCAGCGCGAAGTAACCGAGCGAGTCGCGGTCCCCGTGCCGCGACAGCAGATCCCTGATCTGCCGCGTGTCCGACTCGCTCAGCCGGGCGACGGGCTTGGCCGGGCGCAGGAACAGGTACGCGGTGACCACCAGCGTGAACAGCCCCAGCGCGCTGGTCATCAGGTTGAACAGGTCGCTGCGGCCGTCCGGCACGAACCTGACCGGGCCGCTCACCCCGGCCAGGCCGTAGACCACGTGCACGGCCCGCTGCCAGAGCGAGTAGTCCTGGGCCAGGCCCTTGGCCAGCAGCATGTAGGTGAGCCCGATGGCGATGTCGGCGGCGACCAGGCCCGCGAACACCCCGGCTGCCCGCCACCGCGTGCGCGGGTCGCCGACCGCCTGGAACTCCTCCCGGTAGTACAGCAGCCCGCCGAGCACCAGCGCGGACGCCACCCCGGGGACCAGGCGGGGCACGTGCACCAGGTGGATGACGATGTTGAACGCGAGCAGCGCGGTCACGGCCTGCCAGGCCCGGCGCTTACGCCGCCGGAGCCCGTGCGACAGCATCAGCAGCAGCAGGCCGGTGATGACGTCCGCGGTATGGGTGACGTTCGTCAGCGTCCCGGGCACGAACGGGGTAATGCGGTGCAGCCGGTGGTGCAGGTGAAGGGCGGGGACCGCGACCGAGGCGATGTCGGCGAGCCCGATCAGCAGGCACAGCCAGCCGGTGACGGCAGGGACCCAGCGCCGCTGGTGACGGCGGCCGGGCAGCCGGGCGGCCCCGCTGGCGGTCGGCTCGATGGCGTCCGCTGGCGGCGCGCCAGCGGACGAACTGGCCGGATCATCGGTGTCGGTCATGGCGGGAGGGCCCGGCGTCACGGGGTCTCAGCGTAGCCCGGCAGGTACATAGTGTGGGTAATCTCCTGGATTTCATAACGTAGCCAAGCGCGGCCGCTGCCCAGCCACGGCCGATAGTGAACTCCCGGCCGGCCGCGCTGCCGCCACCCGGCCGGGGTGAATCCGGTCAGCTGTGCCGCAGCAGCAGGCTCATGGCTTCGGCGCGGGTGCGGTCGCTGTCCCGGATGCTCCCCCGCACGGCGGAGGTGACCGTCCTGGCGCCGGGCTTGCGCACCCCGCGCATGGACATGCACAGGTGCTCCGCCTCGATCACGACCAGCACCCCGCGCGGTTCCAGCACGCTCATCAGCGCATCCGCGATCTGGCTGGTCATCCGCTCCTGCAGCTGCGGCCGCCGGGCGTAGACGTCCACCACCCGCGCCAGCTTGGACAGGCCGGTGATCTGGCCCTTCTCGTTCGGGATGTAGCCGACGTGCGCGAACCCGAAGAACGGGACGAGATGGTGCTCACAGGTGCTGTAGACCTCGATGTCGCGGACCAGCACCAGCTCGTCGTGGTCGGCGTCGAACACCGTGGTGAGGAGGTCCTCGGCCCGCTGCCCGAGCCCGGAGAACTGCTCGGCGAACGACCGCGCCACCCGGGCCGGGGTCCCGGCCAGCCCCTCCCGATCCGGGTCCTCACCGATGCCGATCAGAATCTCCCGCACCGCCCGCTCAATACGGGCAGCGTCAAACTGCGGGGTGGTCAATGCGTCCCGCCGTCGGTGCCCTCACCCGTTCCGCCGGCGGGCATGCCCGGCCCGGCGGCCGAGCCGCCGGGCTCTGACCCGCCCTGCCCGCCGCCCCCGGCCTGGCCGTTGCCGAGCGCCGGCAGGTCGCCGGCCTCCCCGGCTGCGGTCAGCGCCATCTCCTTCGGCGTCAGCACCGGCGGCCGGTCGGACGGCAGCCGCTTCCCGTACCCGGTGTACGAGCCGCGGGAGGGGCGCTTCTGGATCGGCGCGAAGATCGCGAGGACCTCGTTCCTGGACAGCGTCTCCTTGTCCATGAGCGCCAGCACCAGGTTGTCCAGCACCTCGCGGTACTGCACCAGGATCTCCCACGCCTCGTCGTGCGCCGCCTCGATGAGCCGCCGCACCTCCTCGTCGATGGTGGAGGCGATCTCCTCGGAGTAGTCGCGGGTGTGCGTCATCTCCCGGCCGAGGAACGGCTCCCCGTCCCCGGTGCCGAACTTGCGGGCGCCGAGCCGCTCGCTCATGCCCCACTCGACGACCATGCTGCGGGCGACCGAGCTGGCCTTCTCGATGTCGTTGGCCGCGCCGGTGGTGGGCTCGTGGAACACCAGCTCCTCGGCGGTCCGCCCGCCCAGCAGCATGGCGAGCTGGTCCATCATCTCGGAGCGGGTGATCAGGAACTTGTCCTCCTGCGGCGCGGAGGCCGTGTAGCCGAGCGCCCGGCCGCGCGGGATGATGGTGATCTTGTGGACCGGGTCCGCGTGCGGCAGCGCGTGCCCGACCAGCGCGTGGCCGCTCTCGTGGTAGGCAATGAGCTTGCGCTCCTTCTCCGACAGCAGCACGCTCTTGCGCTCCGGCCCGGCCATCACCCGGTCGATGGACTCTTCCATCGCATGCATCGTGATCTTCGACTGGTTGAACCTGGCGGTCAGCAGCGCCGCCTCGTTGATCACGTTTGCCAGGTCGGCGCCGGTGAACCCGGCCGTGCGCCGGGCGATGGAGTCCAGGTCGACCCCGTCAGCGAACGGCTTGCCGCGGGCGTGCACCCGCAGGATGCCCTTGCGGCCGTTGAGGTCGGGCTGGGCGACGACGATCTGCCGGTCGAACCGGCCCGGCCGCAGCAGCGCCGGGTCAAGGATGTCCGGCCGGTTGGTGGCGGCGATCACGATGACCCCGCCCTTGACGTCGAACCCGTCCAGCTCGACCAGCAGCTGGTTCAGGGTCTGCTCGCGCTCGTCGTGACCGCCGCCGAAGCCCGCCCCGCGGTGGCGCCCCACGGCGTCGATCTCGTCCACGAACACGATCGCGGGCGCGTTCTGCTTGGCCTGCTCGAACAGGTCCCGCACCCGGGAGGCGCCGACACCGACGAACATCTCCACGAAGTCGGACCCGGAGATGGAGTAGAACGGCACGCCGGCCTCGCCGGCCACGGCCCGGGCCAGCAGCGTCTTACCGGTCCCTGGCGGGCCGTACAGCAGCACGCCCTTGGGGATCTTGGCGCCGATGGCCTGGAACTTGCTGGGGTTCTGCAGG
>DASQSC010000571.1:0-2545 GCA_035642555.1 Streptosporangiaceae bacterium
CTCCTGCGGGTCGCACTTCGTCCGCTCCGGCGGGGGCGGCGTGCGCGACGGCGTCTCCATCGTCGAGGGCCATGAGTACGCGGAGACGATCACCGACCAGAACCCGCCCGGCGGCTGGACCGACCTCACCGGCGAGGAGAACGCCGACAAGTGCGCCTGGATCTCCCCCGGCAGCAGCGGCGGCGCGTTCCGGCTGACGGTGCCGGCCGGCACCTTCGCGATGCAGACCACCTGGGCCAACGACGGCGCGAGCGGCAGCGGTGCCTGCGAGGCCAGCCACTCCATCGTGCCCAACGGCTGACGGGACCGGCCATGCCGGCGGCGGGAGTACTCCCGCCGCCGGCGTTATGCCGTCTCCCCGGTACGGGTAACCCCGGCTGGCCGCCGGAGGCGCTCCGGGGACGCGTCATACTGGCGGATGATCTCGGGGAGGCAGCATGGCACGCCTTGGCGGCATGTACGGGCCGGACGCGACGTTCCTGGGGGTGCCGAGGGCGGACCTGGCCGATCCCGGGTCCTGGGCAGGGACCGACGTGCTGGTCATCGGGGCGCCGTTCGACGGCGGCACGTCTTACCGGCCGGGCGCCCGGTTCGGGCCGCAGGCGATCCGGTTCACCGACTACCTGCCGCACGACGGGTCACGGCCGCACCTCGCGCTGGGCGTGGACCCGCTGGCGCAACTGCGGGTGGCCGACGCCGGTGACGTGGAGATGCCATCCGGCGGCACCGAGCAGTCGCTGCACCGGCTGGAGGAAGCGGTCCTGCAGGCCTGCCAGGCAGGCGCGCTGCCGGTGATCCTCGGCGGCGATCACACGATCGCGCTGCCGGACGCGACCGGCGTGGCCCGCCACGCCGGCTGGGGGAAGGTATCGGTGATCCACTTCGACGCCCACGCGGACACCGGCAACACCCAGTTCGGGTCCCTGTACGGGCACGGCACGCCGATGCGCAGGCTGATCGAGTCGGGCGCCGTGCGCGGGGACCGGTTCCTGCAGATCGGCCTGCGCGGCTACTGGCCCGGGCCGGAGACGCTGGCCTGGATGGCGGGGCAGCGGATGCGCAGCTACGAGATGTCCGAGGTGGTGGCGAGGAGCCTGGACGAGTGCCTGACCGAGGCATTCGCGATCGCCACCGACGAGTGCGACGCGGTCTTCCTGTCCGTGGACGTGGACGTGGTGGACCCCGGCATGGCGCCGGGCACCGGCACCCCGGAGCCGGGCGGGCTGACCGCGCGCCAGCTGCTCGACGCGGTCCGGCGGATCGCGA
This sequence comes from Streptosporangiaceae bacterium, assembly GCA_035642555.1. Classification (GTDB taxonomy): domain Bacteria; phylum Actinomycetota; class Actinomycetes; order Streptosporangiales; family Streptosporangiaceae; genus JAIRTY01. Next base: position 1,267 of record DASQSC010000571.1, read on the forward strand.
TGGAGCTGCCGCTGGCGGGCATGGACGTGGTGGAGGTGGCGCCGCCGTACGACTGCGCCGACGTCACCGCCCTGCTGGCGGGGCGAGTGGTGCTGGAGGCGCTCTCCGGCCTGGCCTGGCGCCGCCGCCGGGATGCGGGCCAGCCGGTGCGGGATCCCGCCGCTCCGCTGCTGGACCGCTGACCGGGCCGCCGGCCCGTTCCAGGTCAGCTGGCCCGCTTGGCATCGCCAGCCCGGTTCCGGTCCGGCCTGCGAAGATCGCGGCGATCTATCCTTGCTGCATGCTGGACGTGACCAGGCTGCGAGTCCTGGTCGCCGTGGCCCGGCACGGATCGGTCACCGCTGCCGCCCGGGCATTGAACTACGCCCAGCCCTCGGTCAGCCACCATCTGGCACGGCTCGAAGCGGAGACCGGCACCCAGCTCACCGAGCGGTCGGGGCGGGGCATCCGGCTGACCGGAGCCGGGCGGCTGCTCGCCGCCCGGGCCGAGGAGATCCTCGGCCGGCTGGAGGCGGCCGAGGAAGAGCTGGCCGCCCAGGTCGCGCCGCCGATGCCGCAGGTCAGGCTGGCGGCTTTCCGGTCCGCCCTGGCCACCATCGTGCCCGGCGCCGCGGCCCGGCTGCGGGCCGAGCATCCCGGCACGCGGCTGCTGCTGACTGAGGCGGAGCCGGCCGAGGCCGCCCGGCTGCTGGCGGCCGGGCAGGCGGACGTCGCGCTGGCCACCCGGTACCTGCAAGACGGCGCGGCCGTGTACGAAAGCTCCCCGGTGACCGGGTCCGGGTCCGCCCGGCTGATCCTTTCCGAGCCGGTATTGCTGGTCACAGCGGGCGACGAGGCCGCCGGGGCGGGTAGCACCCCGGCGCTGGCCGGCGGCGGCGCCGCGGGGCTGCTGACGGCCCTCCGTCAGCTGCCCTGGATCGCGGGGTCCGCGGACAGCCGCGGCTACCTGCTATGGGCCTGCGAGCGGGCCGGCTTCTCGCCCCGGATCGCCGCCGCCACCGATGATCACGTTGCCGCGCAGGCGCTGGTCGCGGCCGGGCTCGGGGTCACGATCCTGCCCGAGCTGGCACTGCGGGCGGCCCGCCATCCGGGCATCACGCCGCTGCCGCTGCCCGGTGCCAGCCGCCAGGTGCTCGCGCTCACCTGTGCCGGGCCGCCGGCGCCGGCAGCGGTTGGCCAGCTACTGGGCGTCCTGGCCGGCGCCGGGCAGGCGTAGCCCGCCCCGGCCGCCCGGCTGGCACGGCTAGCCCGGCGGGCGCGACCAGCTCGGCGGGCGCGA
>DASQSC010000572.1:0-4359 GCA_035642555.1 Streptosporangiaceae bacterium
TCCCGCACGCCGGCGATGTCCTCGGCTGACGGCCTGACCAGCCGCCGGTCCGCGTACCGGATCGGGACCATGCCGTCCCAGCGGGCCGCGCGGGCGATGGGCCGGGCGCCGGGCAGGACCCCGCCGACCCAGACCGGGATCCGGGGGCGCTGCACCGGTGCCGGGGTGAACCGCACCGGGTCCACCGTGAAGTGCCGCCCCTCATAACTGAACCGCTCGCCGCTCCACAGCCCGGCCAGGATCGCCAGGCCCTCGTCGAGCATGTCCGCGCGGACCCGGTTTCCGGTGGGCTCGTGGAAGATGCCGAAGTCGCCGTAGGCGGGCGACCCGATGCCGACGCCGAGGATTACCCGGCCGCCGCTGAGCCGGTCCAGGGTCGCGGTCTGCCGCGCCAGCTGCCAGGGCCGCCGCCGGGGCACGGGAGTGATCATGGTCCCGAGCCTGATCCGGGAGGTCCGGGCCGCGACCACGGCCAGCGCCAGCCACGGGTCGGCGACCGGCGGCCCGTCGCCGCTGTTGCTGAACACGATGTGGTCCCACAGGAAGAACCCGTCGAACCCGGCCTCCTCGGCGGCCACGCCCAGGCCGATCAGGTCGGCCGGGTCCGCCCGGAAGTTGGGTACCGCGATGGCCCGCCGGAAGGCCGCCATCACCGCCCCCGCGGCCGGCGGCCCGTGCCGGCCCCGCCGTCGCGGGCGCGGAAACGCCCCATCTGTCTCATCCGCGGCTCTCCTCTGCTCGCGCGCCCTGTGCTAGCTTTGGTCGACAATCGACAATGTAACGGAGGCAACCTTGGCGCAGGCGCGTTTCGCCGGCAAGGTCGCCGTTGTGAGCGGCGGCTCCAACGGGATCGGCCGGGCCATCGCGGCCGGCTTCGCCGGCGAGGGCGCGCAGGTGGTGATCTGCGACCTGGCCGAGCCGGGGTACTTCGGCGGCAACCCGCAGGTTGCCGCCGTAACCGGGGACATCGCGCAGCCGGGCTTCGCCGGGCAGGTGATCGATACCGCCGTCCGCCGGTTCGGCAAGGCTGACATCCTGGTCAACGACGCCGGCTCCTACCCCGACGGGACGCTGCTCGAGATGGCGGCGCAGGACTGGGACCGGGTGTTCGCGGTGAACGTCACCGGCACGTTCCAGCTGACCCAGGCGTTCGTGCGGCACTGCGTGAACCGGTCGGCCCCGGATGCGGCCGTCGTCAGCATCTCCACCGGCTCGGCCCGGAGCCCGCGGCCGGGCGGGGCCGCCTACAGCGCCTCGAAGGCGGCGGTGGAAACCATGAGCAAGGTGTTCGCCATGGAGCTCGGCCCGCTCGGGATCCGGGTGAACGTGGTCGCCCCCGGCTACATCGACGTGCGAGGGTGGAGCGATGCGTACCCGGAGCGGGCATCCGACGAGCTGCGCGCGGCCCTGGTCGCCTCGATCCCGCTCGGCCGGGGCGGCGACCCGCGCGATATCGCCGCCGCGGTCCTCTTCCTGGCCTCGGCGGATGCCGCCCACATCACCGGCACGGTGCTCGACGTGGACGGCGGCTCGAACGCCGGCCGGTTCGCGCTGGCCGGCCACGTGACCGACGGGAGCAGCCATGTCCGCGGCTAGCCAGGAACCGGCCGCCGGCAGCGCCGGCGACGCGCCGATGACCGGGACGCCGGACGCGCCGGTTGCCCCGACGGGGGCCGCGCCGGTTGCCGAGGCGCCGGACGTGCCGGTCATCGAGACGCTGGAAGTCACCAAGCACTTCTCGGCCGGCCACGGGGGACTTGGCCACGGCGGGCCCCGCCGCGGCCGGCCGGGCGGGCACCGGCCGATGCTCAAGGCCGTCGATGGGATCTCGCTGGCCATCCGCCGCGGCGAGACACTTGCCCTGGTCGGGGAGACCGGGTCCGGCAAGACCACGTTCGGGCGGCTGATACTCGGCCTGTACCGGCCGACGTCCGGTGATATCCGGTACCGGGGCGCCAGCATCCTGGACGCCCGCGGCGAGGCGGCGCGGCTGGTGAGGCGGCAGGTGCAGGGGGTGTTCCAGGACCCGTACTCGTCCCTGAACCCGGTCATGACCGTGGGCCAGGCCCTCGCCGAGGTGCTGAAGGTGCACCATGTGGTGGGCAAGGACGACCGCCGGGAACGGGTCGCCGAGCTGCTCACCACGGTCGGGCTGTCGCCCGCGCAGGCCGCGCGCAAGCCGGTCGCGTTCAGCGGCGGGGAACGGCAGCGGGTGGGCATCGCCCGGGCGCTCGCGGTGGAGCCAGAGGTCATCATCGCGGACGAGCCGCTGTCAGCGCTCGACCTGTCCATCCAGGCCCAGGTGCTCAACCTGATGATCCGGCTGCAGGACGAGCGCGGGCTCACCTACCTGTTCGTCACCCACGACCTCGACGTGGCCAGGCACATCAGCCAGCGCACCGCGGTGCTGTACCTGGGCCGGGTGGTCGAGGAAGCGCCGACCGCGGACATCTTCGCCGAGCCGCTGCACCCCTACACTCAGGCACTGGTGCGGGCGGCGCCGCGGCTGACGACCAAGCGGAAGGCCGCGAAGCCGGCCCTTGCCGGTGAGCTGCCGAACGCCATCGACCGGCCGCCGGGCTGTCATTTCCATCCGCGCTGCCCGAGTGTGATGCCGGTCTGCCGGGAGCAGGAGCCGCCCCTGATCCGGCTGGGCAGCGGCCGCACCGTCGCCTGCCACCTGCACGGCCCGGCGATGACGGCGTCCCCGGCCGCCTCCGTCAGCAGCCGCTGACGCCGACGCCGGTCAGCCGGCCCGCCGGTGCGAGCGGCACCGGCGAACTCCGCCCTCACCCTGACCCGGGCGTCCCTATACTCGTAGCGCCAACGGCGGCGAATACTAGGCGGGCCCGGCATGACCGGAAGCTGGCGGGGCTTGGTTCCTGGAGGTGCGGAGGGACCCGCCCCGCTCTCAGCCCCGGGTGAGCGAGGAGCCGTCGGCAGCCTGAGCTAGCCGCCGGCCGGGAAGCCGGTCAGGTAGTGCTCACGCAGCTCGGAGCGGAGCCGGTCCAGGTCACCCTCGTCCACCGCCTCGAGAATGAGCCGGTGCCGGTGCACGGCCTCGGACAGGTCGATGCCCTGGCGTTCTATCTCCTCCCGCATCAGCGCGCCCATCTGGCTGTTGAGCATGCTCCACAGGTCCTTCAGCCGGCGCCGGCCGGACACCTCCACCAGCAGCTCGTGGAACAGGGTGTCGCTGTCGACCAGGGCCTCCATGTCGTCGGTGCGGGCCGCCGCCGACATGTGCTCGATCGCCAGCCGCAGGCCCCGCGCCAGCTCCTTGCGGCTCGGCCCGAATCCGCCCCGGATGCTGGCGTCCTCAAGCACCCACCGGGCAAAGCACACGTCCTCGGCGTCGGCCGGCGACATCCGGGTCACCACGCTGTAGCGGCGCGGCACGATGGCGATCAGGCCCTCGGCCTGGAGGCTGCGCATGGCGTCCCGGATCGTGCCCCGGCTGACCCCGAATTCGGCCGCCAGGTTGGCCTCGACGAGCCTGGTCTCGGCCGGCAGCTCGTTGTTGAGGATCCGCCGCCGGAGGGCCTTGCCCACCGCTTCCGGGAGCGAGAGGTGCTCAAGCGTGCCTCCCACCGGACCCCCCTTCGCTGCGCTCATCGCCCGTCACGATAGCCCCAGCGCGGACCCGATCAAACCGACGTGACCGGAGCCGTCCGCGGTTGCGGCGAGCGCCCGCCCGGGGCCGGTCAGGACGGGCGTGATGCCCGGGCCGTGGCCGGGCAGCGGGCTCGTGCCGTGCACCACGATGCCCACCGTCAGCCAGCCGCGCCGGTAGCCCATGTTGTACCGCGCGTCCAGGTCGGTGACCGCGACCAGGTCACCGAGCCGAAGCTGATCGGAGCCCGGGCCGAGGGCGCCTTCGCCGGGCGCGAGCTGCAGGTCCAGGTCCCACGACACGGCGGGCCTGCCGATGCCGTTCCCCGCCAGCTTGCTGGGCACGATCAGCCGGACGCCCGCGGTCAGCGTCCCGGGCGCTGACCGCGACACCGGCAGCGCGTCGAGCAAGGCGGGGGCGGCGTTCATGACCACGACCTCCGGCGGCACGCCTGGGTGGCGCCATCCCTGGCCGCAGGACCGCACCGCCACCTGGTCGGCCGGCCGCATGCGGGCCAGGTCGTCCGGCCGGAATCCGGCGATCACCCGGCCGTCCTCGCCGCGCTTGCCGATGACCGCGCCGCGGGCGCCGGCCGCCCGGCCGGTCCGTACCTCCAGCGGGTTGCCGATGCAGGCGTAGGTGACCAGCGCGTGCCGGCCGGCCGGGTCCGGGTGGACCAGGCAGGCGCCGGGCGCGACGTGATCACCTGCGACGGCGGACACCGGGTCGCCGAGCCGCACGCCGAG
>DASQSC010000573.1:0-4308 GCA_035642555.1 Streptosporangiaceae bacterium
CCATCATGCTCACCATCCCGTTCCTCGGGGTGGTGATCTTCCTCATCAACCAGCTGCTCGCGCAGATCGGCGGCATCGACCTGGCCGGCGCGGGCGTCGGCCTGGCGGTGATCCGCGAGATCGGCCCGGTCGCCAGCGTGCTCATCGTGGCCGGTGCGGGGGGCACCGCGATCAGCGCCGACCTCGGCGCGCGGACCATCCGGCAGGAGATCGATGCCCTCAGGGTGATGGGGTTAGACCCTGTCCAGCGGCTGGTGGTGCCCAGGGTGCTGGCCTCGACCCTGGTCGCGCTGGTGCTGAACTGCGTGGCCTCGCTCATCGCCATCTGCACCGGGTACGTGCTGTCGGTCGCGGTGCAGGGAGCCAGCCCCGGCCAGTTCGTCGCCAGCCTGACCCTGCTCACCCACTTCGGCGACCTCGTCCTCAGCGAGGTCAAGGCCGGGATGTTCGGCCTGGCCGCCGGCCTCGTCGCGTGCTACCGCGGGCTCACCACCAAGGGCGGGCCGAAGGGGGTCGGCGACTCGGTCAACCAGACCGTCGTGCTGTCGGTGGTGCTGCTGTCGGTGCTGGACGTCCTGCTCACCGCCATCTACCTGCAGCTCGCCAACCAGATCTAAGAGGAGCCCCATGCCGCCGCCGGATGCGCCGCCGCGCCAGCCGCGCTCGCCGGTCCGGCGGCTGCTGTCGGTCCCCGGCGGCTGGCTCGAGGGCTTCGGCGACCAGATGGCGCTGTACGGCAGGGCCTACGCGTGGTCCTTCCGCGCGCTGCTGCGCTACAAGCGGGAGATCGTCCGGCAGGTGTCCGCGGTCAGCTTCGGCCGGGGCGCGCTGGCCCTGGTCGGCGGGACCGCGGTGATCGTCGCCGTGCTGACCGGGCTGGCGGGCATCGAGGTCTCGCTGGAGGGCTACTCGCAGCTCGCCAACATCGGGGTGGCGGCGCTGACCGGCTTCGTGTCGGCCTACGTCAACACCCGCATCGCGGCGCCGCTGATCGCTGCGATCGCGCTGATCTCGACCGTCGGCGCCGGGTTCACCGCCGAGCTCGGCGCGATGCGGATCAGCAACGAGATCGACGCGCTGGACGTGATGGCGGTCCCGTCCATCCCGTTCCTCATCACGACCAGGATCATCGCCGGCTTCATCGCCGTCACGCCGCTCTATGCGATCGCGCTGGTCAGCTCGTTCGCCCTGAGCCGGTTCGCGGTCGTGGTCTTCTTCCACCAGGCGTCCGGCAGTTACGACCACTACTTCAGCACGTTCCTGATCCCCACCGACATCCTCTACTCCTTCATCGAGGTGCTGCTGATGTCGGTGGTGATCATGTCGGTGCACTGCTACTACGGCTACCGCACCACCGGCGGCGCGGCCGGGGTGGGCGAGGCCGTCGGCCGCGCCGTCCGGCTGTCGCTCATCGCCGTGATGTTCGTCGCCCTGGCCGCCAGCATGGTGCTCTACGGCCACTCCAACACGCTCCACCTGTCGAGGTAGCCGGCGATGGCAGCGAGAACGATGGCGGTCAGCAGGCTGATGGCGAACCGGAAGCTGCTGGGAGCCATCGGCATGCTCGTGGTCGCCGCCCTGTCCGGGGTGGTCGTCCTGGCCTACCAGCAGGCATTCACCCCGGCCGTGCGCGCCACGGTGATCGCCGGCCGGGCGGGACTGCTGATGAGCCCGGGAGCCGACGTCACCCTCTACGGCGTCACCGTCGGCCGGGTCACCTCGATCGCCCCCGCCGGCGGCCAGGCCAGGCTCGCCATCGCGCTGGATCCCGGGCAGGTCGCTCACATCCCGGCGAACGTCCGCGCCTCGATCGCCGAGCCCACCGTGTTCGGCCCGAAGTACCTCAGCCTGGTGGTACCGGCCCGGCCCGCGGCGGAGCGGGTGCAGGCGGGCGAGGTCATCGAGCCGACCGCGACCCCGACCGAGGTCAACACGGTGTTCGCGAGCCTCGTCACGCTGCTGAACAGCATCCACCCGGCCAAGCTGTCCGCCACCCTGGGAGCGATCTCCACCGCGCTGCAGGGCCGCGGCTCGCAGCTCGGCAGCTTCATCGACGAGCTGAACTCCTACCTGCGCGAGTTCAACCCCAGCCTGCCCGCCCTGTCCGCCGACCTCAGGACCGCCCCCGGCGTCCTGCGCACCTACGCCCGCGCCGCTCCCGCCCTGGTCGCCACGCTGGACAACCTCCGCGTCAGCAGCCGCACGCTGGTCAGCCAGCAGGCCCAGCTCGACGCGTTCCTGCTGGACCTGAGCGGATTCTCGGGCAACGCCACCCGCTTCCTGGCCGGCAACGAGCGCGGGCTCATCCGCACCCTGGCAACCCTCGTGCCCACCACCGGGCTGCTGGCGGCGTACTCGCCCGAGTTCGGCTGCCTGTTCGCCAGCGGCAACGAGTACCGCCAGCTGTCGGTGTCATCGCTGATCATCCTGCATTCCACGCTGCTGCCCGGGCAGCAGGGCTACCAGTACCCGCGCGACCTGCCCGAGGTGCGCGCGGCCTCGGGCCCGGGCTGCTATGGCGGCCCGCTCACGAAGGCGGAGGCCGAGCACTACCCGCGGGTGGTCTTCAACGACGGCACCGCCGGCTTCTTCTCCCGCAGCGACGGCCTGTCGGCGGGCAGCCCCCCGCTGGCCGTCCAGCTCTTCGGGCCGTCCGCGAAGACGGCGAAGGGCAGGCACTGATGCGGCCGCTGCTGATCAAGTTCTTCGCGCTGCTGGCCGTCACCGCGCTGATGGCCACCGTGCTCGTCGTCCTGTTCGACAACCTCCAGTTCCAGCCGCGCCGCAGCTACCGGGCGCTGTTCACCGACGTCTCCGGGCTCGGCCCGGGCGACGACGTGCGCGCCGCCGGGGTCAAGGTCGGCCGGGTGGACAGCCTCGCGCTGCAGCCCAGCAACCAGGTGCTGGTCACCTTCACCGCCTCCGACGCGGTCCCGGTGACCCGCGCCACCACGCTCACCGTGCGGTACAAGGACATCGTCGGCGGCCGTTACCTGGAGATCAATCAGCCCACCGGGCCGGGCTCGCCGCTGCGGGCCTCAGCGGTGATCCCGGCCTCCCGCACCCAGCCCGCGCTCAGCCTGGACGCCCTGTTCAACGGCTTCCGGCCGCTCCTGGCGGGACTCCAGCCGGCGCAGATCAACCAGCTCTCAGCGGAGCTGATCACCGTCCTGCAGGGAGAGGGCGGCACCATCGACGGCCTGCTCGCCAGCATCGGCTCGCTGACCTCCGCCCTGGCCAACCGGGACCAGGTGATCGGCCAGGTCATCGGCAACCTGAACCGGGTGCTGGGCACGGTCCGCCGGCACGACAGCCACCTCTCCGAGCTTGTCGTGCAACTTCAGCGCCTGGTCAGCGGGCTGGCGGCGGACCGGGGGCCGATCGGGAACTCGCTGGGCCGGATCGCGGGCGTGTCCGGCACCCTGGCCGGGCTGCTCAGCTCCGCGCGCCCGGACATCTCCGGGGACGTGACGCAGGTGGACCGGCTGTCATCGGTGCTCAACGCGAACGCCCGGGACCTCAACGGCCTGCTGCAGGCACTCCCCCGCCGCTACCAGCTGGTGAACCGGGAAGGGGCCTACGGGTCGTTCTTCAACTTCTACCTCTGCGGCTTCCAGCTGCGATTCACCGGGCCCACCGGCGCCCCGGTGAGCACCCAGTTCCTGGACAGCGAGGTGCGGCGATGCCGGTCTTAAGCGGCAGGGCCTGGCGGGCTCTCCCCCGGCCAGCACTGAGGCGCAGGCCCGCCGGGCCCGGCCCGGCGGCGGAACGGAACCTGGTCCGGATCGGCCTCACCGGGCTGGCGGCGCTCATCGGGCTGACCCTGCTCGCCCTCAACTCCGGCGGCATCATCCGCGACTTCACCACCACCAGGTACCACGCGGCGTTCGCCGAGGCCGGCGGGCTCACGGCCGGCGACACCGTGCGGATCGGCGGCCTGGTCATGGGGACGGTGCAGGACGTCTCGCTGCAGGGCAGCCATGTGGAGGTGACGTTCTCGGTCCGGCACGGCGGCCACCTGGGCACCGGCACCGGCGCCGCGATCAGGACCGCGACCGTGCTCGGCACCAAGTACCTCGCGCTGCTGCCGGGCGGCCAGGGCACGCTCGCCGCGGGCGCGACCATCCCGCTGTCGCGCACCCGGTCCCCCTACAACCTCACCGAGGTCCTGTCCACGCTCACCACCAAGGCCGGCGCGATCAACACCGGGCAGCTCGCCCGTTCGTTCGACACGATCTCCAGCGCGTTCGCCACCGCCCCGCCGGAACTGCGCGGCACCCTGAACGGGGTCCGCCGCCTTTCCGAGAC
>DASQSC010000574.1:0-8577 GCA_035642555.1 Streptosporangiaceae bacterium
CAGGACCGGGCGGCCGCCGCTGGCGGTCACGGCCTGCCACGGCTGCTCCAGCTCGGCCTGCTCGGTTCCCTCGGCCGCGGCCAGGAAGGCCACCGCCATGGAGTCCAGCGAGTGCGTCATGCTCATCCCCTCCTTCCGGAACGGCATGCCTACCCGGGGCCTTCCGCTCCATGCGGCCCGGCCGCGCAGGTAAACGTAAGCCCCGGCCGCACCGCTACCGCAGCACGGCCACCGCTGACGCCGAGAGCTTCGACCCGCTCTGCGTCCCGAGCACCAGCACCCGGGCTCCGCGCGTGACCGCGCTGGCCGAGGCGGGCTGGCCCGCTGTCCGGTAGCTGGTCGAGGACTGCTCGGTGACGGTCAGGGTCCGGCCGGCTGCCGTCTTGAGCGTGAACCCGGAGCCGGACACGCTGCTCACGGTGCCGGCGACGACGCTGCCGAACGGGGTGGTCACGCTCCGGCCGGAGGCGAGGGGCGGGAGCTTCGCGATGCGCGCGCCGCCGGGCACGACCTGGGCGAACGGCGGGGCCATCCGGGCGTGCACCCGTCCGGGCCGGAATCTGCCCAGCGCGCCGGCAGGGGCGACCTGCATCATGCCGGGAAGGACCCTGACCTGTCCCGGCCCTGCGAACGGGCGGTTCACGGTGACCGCCGACGGCGACGTGGCCCAGCCGACCGATACCGGGACCAGGGCGCCGACCAGCGCGGCGGCGACCACCCACCCGGTTGCCGGGTGGGCGAGCACGCCGCGTGCCCACCGGGCCTGCCCGCGCCTGCCCGCTGGCTGCTGAGGTTCGATGACCGGTTCGCTCACGAAACACACCTTCTTACATTCCGAACGGTCTTGTCCGTCCGGATGCCGATAATCCGCGCCGGTGCCCGCACGGCGCGGGCCACCGCCATCATCATCGGTGGCTGACCTCAGCGGGCCGCTCGGATTGCGTGTGAGTTCCGCGTGAGCCGGCGGCAGGGAGGGCGAGCCTGACCCGCAGCCCGTGCGGGTGGTTGAGCGCCGCCGTGGCCGTGCCGTCGTGGGTGATCGCGGCCGCGGCGACGATGGCGAGCCCGAGGCCGGACCCGGGGCGCCCGGATGGCGCCGCGGCGCGGTAGAAGCGGTCGAAGATGCGCGGGAGCCGGTCGGCCGGCACGCCCGGGCCGTCGTCGCTGACCTCCACCATGACGCTGCCGTCCTGCCTGGCGGCGGTCACGGTGGCGACGGTGCCGGCAGGGGTGTGGGTCTGCACGTTGGCGAGCAGGTTGTCGATGGCCCGGCGCAGCAGTTCCTGGTCGCCGGTGGCCGCGAGCCCGGCGGCGATGCGGGTCCGGAACTCCCGCTGCGGGTCGGCGGCCCGGGCCCGCTTCGCGCACTCGGCGACCACGGCGGTGACGTCGACCGGTTCCTGCCGCTGGCCGGGGTACTGGTCGAGCCGGGCCAGCCGCAGCATGTCGTCGACCAGCCCGCCCATGCGCTGCGCCTCGAGCGCGATGCGCCGCATTGCCTCGTCCACCTGTGGCTTGCTGGCGAGCGCGCCCTGCTGGTAGAGCTCGGCGTTGGCGCGCAGCGATGCCAGCGGGGTGCGCAGCTCATGGCTGGCATCGGCGAAGAACCGCCGGGTTGCTTCCTGGCTGGCCTCGCGCTCGGCCACCGACACCTCGATGCGGGTGAGCATCCCGTTCAGGGCCGCGCCGAGGCGGCCCACCTCGGTCCGCGAATCGGCCTGGCCGACCCGGTCGGTGAGGTCACCGGCGGTGATGCGGTCCGCCTGCGCGGCCATCGTCGCGATCGGCCGCAGCCCGCGGCGCACCAGCCAGCCGATGCCCACGGCCACGACCAGGCCCGCCACTACCGACCCGATGATGACGATGAGCTCGAGCCGGCCCACGGCCTGGCTGACCCCGGCCAGGCTGGTGGTGGCGATGAGCATGCCGCCGCCGGGATAAGGGCCGGCCAGCATGCGCAGATCCCCGCTCCGGTCGGTCACCGTCCAGCCCTGCCACCAGCCGTGATGGTTGACCGCGGCCGGCAGGTCCCGCCGCGCGAGCGGGATGCCCCCGATGGTTACCCCTTTGACCGTGACCTTCGGGGAGACCCCCCGCACGGTGCGGCCGGACAGGAGCGTGACCGAGAACGGCTGCAGCAGGGGTGCCCGCAGGTTCGGCCTGGCCCCGGGCTTGACGTGGCGCGGCACCTGCTGGCGGGCCGGCGGCCGCTGCCCGGGCCCAGGGCGAGCGAAATCCGCGCCGGGCGGCGGGAACGGGGAAAGTGCCTGAGCCAGCCGGTACACATTCAGGACGCTCCGGAGCTGCCCGTCGGTCTGGCTGAGCAGGTACCCGCGGAACACGCTGACCGCGGCGAAGTCGAACGCCACCAGCGCGATCACGGTGACCGCCAGCACCCCGGCCAGCACCTTGGTGCGCAGCTGCGCCCGCCGCAGCCGGGACCGGGCCCGCCCGGGCCACGCCCGCCGGGGCCAGCCGGTCCAGCGGGGCCAGCCGGTCCAGCGGGGCCAGCCGGTCCGGCGTGCCCGCCGCGGCAGCCTAGGCCGCATCGGGGCCTGCCGGGTCGCCGGGGCGCGGCAGCCGGAGGCTGTAGCCGACGCCGCGCTGGGTGTGGATCAGGTCCGTCCCGTCCTGGGCCAGCTTGCGCCGCAGGTAGGCGATGTAGGTCGCCACGACGGTGCTGGAGCCGCCGAAATCGTAGTCCCACACGTGTGCCAGCAGTTGCGCCCGGGTCAGCACCCGGCCCGGGTTGAGCATCAGGTAGCGCAGCAGCCGGAACTCGGTCGGCGACAGGTCGATCAGGTGGCCGCCCCGCCTGACCTCGTAGCTGTCCTGGTCGAGCTGGACGTCCGCGAACGTCAGCACCGCGCCCGCGGCACCCGGCCGGGTGCGGCGGAGCACGGACCGGATCCGGGCCGCGAGTTCCTCCAGCCCGAACGGCTTGGTCAGGTAGTCGTCGCCGCCGATGGTCAGCCCCGCCACCTTGTCATCCTGGGTGTCGCGGGCGGTCAGGAAGATCACCGGGACCCGGCAGCCGTCCCGGCGCAGCCGGGTGATCACCTCGAACCCGTCCACGTCGGGCAGCATCACATCCAGCACGACCAGGTCGAACGGCCTCTCCCGGGCCAGCCGCAGCGCGCCGCTGCCGGTGTCCGAGGTGGTGACCGTGAATCCCAGGAATCGCAGCGAGGCGGCGACCGCGTCGCGCAGGAACGGCTCGTCGTCGACCACCAGCAGCTCGCCGCTGGCGGGGGACGGGCCGGGTGCCGGGTCAATCATGGCTTCGCTCCCTCCCGGTCATCCGACCAGGTCATTCTCGGCGCCGGGTGCGATTTTCATGCGAGTTTCATGTGAACGGGCACCGCCGCCGGCCGGCCCGTCAGGCAGACTGGGCGGGCATGGGACAGGGCCGGGACGGGGAATGGCAGCAGTGGCGGGCGCAGCGGCCGCCCTCGCGGCAGATCCATCTGGACACGGCAGCGGCCGGGCGGAGCTCAGCCGAGACGCTGCGCGTCACCGCGGCGCACGCCGAACGGGAGGCGGTCGTCGGCGCCTATGTGGCCCAGGCCGAGGCGGCGCCGGTGCTGGCCGAGGGCCGGACGGCGCTGGCGGGGCTGCTCGGGGTCGCGGCGGACGGGCTGGCGTTCACCGAGAGCGCGACGGCGGCCAGGGACGCGCTGCTGGCGGCGTGGCCGCTGCCCGCTGGCGGCACGGTGGCCGTGGCGCCCAGCGAGTGGGGCCCCAACCTGTTCGCGTTCAGCAGCCGCGGCCTGACCCTCACCGAGCTGGCTGTCGGCGGCGACGGCGCGGTTGACCTGGAGCGCCTGGCGAGCCTGCTGGCCGATCAGCCGCCGGACCTGGTGCACCTGACCCAGGTCGCCTCGCATCGCGGGCTGGTCCAGCCGGTAGCGGCGGCGGCCGCGCTGTGCCGCGCGGCGGGCGTGCCGCTGTGGGTGGACGCCGCCCAGGCGCTCGGCCACGCCGACGCCGCCACCGGCGCGGACGCCGTCTACGCGACCAGCCGGAAGTGGCTGGCCGGGCCCCGCGGAGTCGGCCTGCTCGGCGTGGCCGAGCCCGGCTGGGACCAGCTCCTGGTCAGCGCATCCCCGCTCGAGCTCTCCTCCCTGCCCGACGGCAGCTCCCCGGTCCGGCTGCTGGAATCGCACGAGGCCAACGTCGCCGGGCGGGTGGGCCTGTGCGCGGCGGTCCGGCAGCACCTTGAGGCCGGGCCGGCCCGGGTACGGCAGCGGCTGGCCGAGGTCGGCCAGCTGACGAGAGAGATCCTGACCGGGCTGCCCGGCTGGGGGGTGGCAGGCCCGGCCGACGCCCCCGCCGCCATCACCGGCCTCCGCCCGTCGGCCGGGCAGGACGTCGCCGGGGTCCGGGCCCGGCTGCTGGCCGAGCACGCGATCCTCACCACCGCCGCCCATCCGGCCCGGGCGCCGCGCGACATGACCGGCCCGCTGCTGAGGGTCAGCCCGCACGTGGACGTCACCACCGACGACCTCGGCAGGCTCCGCGACGCGCTGGCCGCGATGAGCTGACCCCGGCTCAGGCGCCGCTCGCCGCTGACCCGATCAGGGCTCCTGCCTGCCAGCGAAGAGTGCGAGCTGGGGTAGTAGCTGGCTGGCAGCGGCAATGAGCCGGCGGGCAAGTTCCGCAGCCTCCGCTGCCTCCTCCCGGCTGGCCGTATCCGATGGCAGATGCGGGTATTCAAGTTCGTTGCGGCGGCGCCGGAGCCCTCCAAACGGCCGGAAACCGTCTCCGAACTGGGCCCGGACAGCGCGTTCGACCGCATAGTGGCCCCCGCCGGTAGTGGCGCGGATGCCTTGCTGCGCGAGCAGGGCAATACAGGCTGGGCAAGAAGCTGCTCTATCTCGGCTTCGCCCCGCATCCATCTGCTCATCACCGTGCCGTCCCGGCATCGGCACGCTGCTCGGCGGGCTCGTCATCATCTGGCATCAGGACCTCCACGAACGGGCCGGACTTGATCTGGCGCACGAGCGGGTCAGATGCTTGCCGCCAGGTTTCCGGGGTCCGGACCACCGGGTTGACGGGGATCCCGAGGCGCTGTTTCGCACGGTCGGCCGCGTCATACACGTCGTCCCGGCTCGGCCGCCCGACGACCAGAACATCCAGATCGTTCGGAGTCCTTCCTGGCCGCTCCAGGTATCGGGCAGCCCAGGAGCCGAAGATCAGCACCACATCCGCTCCTTCCAGGCTGGCAAACTCCTCGCCCACCACCTGCAACGGGCCCCAGGACAGGAGCAGCAACTCGGTCAGCGCTCCGGTGAGACGGTTGTCTGGGTTCGCCCTTACCAGCACTGAACGCCCGATCAGCCGACGCCGCAGCAGGCCCGCGTCCGTGAGGCGCTTCACCTCGCCGTGCACCGTGCTCGGAGCAGCGCCGAAACGCTCTGCCAGGCCTGTCACGGTGTGCTCGGTGTCCGGGTGCAGGAGCAGGGCGGCCAGGATGTCGGCTTGCAGGCGCGATCGGAAGATAGGCAGAAGCGCCGGAGCCGCACTTCGCATAAACTGAATATATCTTCAGCTTATCCGAATCATCAAGCCATCGGGTGCCTGCTGCTAGCCAGCGGGGCCGGGGCCGGTTCGGATGCTGGCTTCCGCCGGCCGGCCACCGGCCGCCGCCGGCTCGGCGGCCGCGGCCCTGGGCGGGGCCTGCGGCTGCGAGTCCCCGCCGCCGGCGCGCGCCAGCGGGCCGCGGCGGAACAGCAGCCCGCAGATCACCGCTCCGCCCGCGAAGATGGCGGCCGTCCACCAGAAGCCCGCCGTGTAGCCGTGCACGAGCGACGACTGGACCAGGGCCGGGGCTGGCTGCCCGCGGATCACCGTGCGGGGGTTCAGGTGCGCGGCCAGGTAGCTGGCGGTGGCCGAGGCCACCACGGTGTTGAGCAGCGCGGTGCCGATGGAGCCGCCGAGCTGCTGCCCGACATTGACGGTCGCCGAGGCGACGCCCGCGTCGGAGGGCGCGGTCCCGAACGTGCCGGTGTTCACCGACGGCGCGATCGTCAGGCCCAGGCCGACCGCGGTGATCATCAGCGGCCCCAGGACGCCCCCTGCGTAGCTGGAATGGACGCCGATCCTGGTCAGCCACACCATGCCCGCGGCCGCGATCAGCAGGCCGAATCCCACCAGCGGCTTCGGCCCGGTCCGCGGCATCAGCACGATCTGGCTGACGTTGGCGAACACCATCAGGGTGGCGACCATGGGCAGGAACGCGAAGCCGGTGGCCACCGGCGAGAAGCCGAGCGTGTTCTGCAGGTAATAGGTGAGGAACAGGAAGATGCCGAACATGCCGGCGCTGGCGGTCAGCATCCCGAGGTAGGCGGCGCCGCGGTTGCGGTCGAGGATGACCCGGGGCGGGAGCAGCGGCGCGGCCGCCCGGCCCTGCCAGCCGGCGAACGCGGCGAGCAGCACGACCCCCGCGGCCAGGAAGCCGTAGGTGGACGGCGTGTGCCAGTTGTGGGTCGCGGCATTGGCGAACCCGTACACCAGGCAGAACATGGCCCCGGACACGAGCACGGCGCCGGGCAGGTCCAGCCGCCCGCCGCGGCGGGACGGCTGCCGGCGCAGCAGCACCGCGGCCCCGGCGAGCGCGAGCCCGGCGAAGAACAGGTTCACGTACAGCGTCCACCGCCAGGACAGGTACGAGGTCAGCGCGCCGCCGAGCAGCAGCCCGATCGCCCCGCCGGCGCCCGCGATGGCGCCGAACACGCCGAACGCCTTTCCCCGGTCCCGCGGGCTGGAGAACGTGACCGTGAGGATGGACAGCGCCGACGGTGCCATCAGCGCGGCGAACGCGCCCTGGCAGGCACGCGCGGCGACCAGCATCCCGAGGCTGGTGGCCGCGCCGCCCACGGCGGACGCGACGGCGAAGCCGGCCAGCCCGGCCATGAACGTCACCTTGCGGCCCAGCAGGTCGGCGAGCCTGCCGCCGAGCAGCAGCAGGCTGCCGAACGCCAGCGCGTAGGCGCTGACCACCCACTGCCGGTCCACGGTCGAGAAGTGCAGCGCCCGCTGCGCGGACGGGAGCGCGATGTTCACCACGGTGACGTCCAGCACGATCATGAGCTGGGCGAGGCCGACAACGGCCAGGACCAGCCATCGGCGGCTTCCGGGCGCGGCGGCACCGGCGGGCTGCTGGCCGGAGACCGTTACGGGAGTCGTGTCACCAGGGGGGTTCGCTGACATGGCAGACCAATCTGGAGATGCATCCTCCGCTTCAGGTTTTCGAGCGTAGCATAAGCGGAGAAGTTACTTCCGTTCAGCCGGTGACCGGCATAACCGTGAGATCGGATACCCGATGGAGCCCAGCGTCGACGTACCGGGGACACCCGGCGCGGCGCGGCCGCTGCGGCGGGATGCGGAGCGGAACCGGCAGCGCATCATGCAGGCGGCCGCCGAGGTGTTCACCACCCGCGGCTTCGGCGCCACGCTGGACGACATCGCCCGCCAGGCCGGGGTCGGGATAGGCACGGTCTACCGGCGCTTCCCCAATAAGGAAGCGCTGGTCGAGGCGCTGTTTGTGGAACGGATCGCGGGAATCGTGGCGGCCGCAGAGCGCGCCTGCGACGACCCGGACCCGTGGGCCGGGCTGGTCTCCTTCCTTGAGCACGTGACCGCGGAGATGGCGGGCGACCTCGGACTGCGGCAGCTGCTCATGTTCGCGACCTACGGCCGGGTGCGCGCCGCCTACGCCCGGGAACGGCTGCGGCCGATCGTCACCCGGCTGGTCCGCCGCGCCCAGCAGCAGGGACGCCTGCGGCCCGACGTGCGCCCCACCGACCTGCCGTTCATCAGCTTCATGCTGGCCACGGCCGCCGAGTACGCGGGGGAGGCCCGGCCCGAGATCTGGCGCCGCTACCTCGGCCTGATCACCGACGGCCTCCGCCCCGCCCGCGACGGCACGTCCCCGCTGCCGGTGCCCGCGCTCAGCCCGCACGAGATGGAGGCCACCATCCAGGCATCGGCCGCCAGGCGGCAGCCCCCCCGGCCGCGGACTCCAGCCCGCGGCCGGTGATCCTTACCCGGCGTGGAAGCAGGCACCACCGCGGTGTCGATGCGGCGGGACCCCGTTCGTGTAGGGGGTGAGAGCCGCCGGGGCCCGGCGGTAACGTTCGGGAAAGGGGTATCCGATGACCAAGTACCTGCTCAGCGTGTACCAGCCCACCGGCGCCGAGCCGCCGCCGCCCGACGTCCTCGACAAGATCCTGCAGGACGTGGCGGCCTGGCAGGACGAGCTCAAGGCCGCCGGCGCGTGGGTGTTCACCGGGCGGCTGCACGCTCCCGCCACCGCCACGGTGCTGCAGCAGTCGGGCGGTGACGTGCTCATGACCGACGGCCCGTTCACCGAGGGCAAGGAGTACATCGCCGGGTTCACCATTATTCAGGCACCCGACCTGGATGCCGCCCTCAAGTGGGGCCGCAAGTTCTCGCGGGTGGTCGCGCTCCCGCTGGAGGTGCGGCCGATGCTGGACGACGACGAGAGCTGACGCCCGGGTGCCGCCGGTGGACTTGTCCGAGATCGAGCGGGTCTTCCGGGAGGAGTACGGCCGC
>DASQSC010000575.1:0-2244 GCA_035642555.1 Streptosporangiaceae bacterium
CCTGACCGTCACCGTGGCGCGCTTCCCGATATGCCGGAACGCCTGCCCCAGCCCGACCGTGGTGGTCGTCTTGCCCTCCCCGAGCGGGGTCGGAGTGACCGCGCTCACCACCACGTACTTGGCAGCGGGCCGGTCGGCCAGCTCCTGGATGGCCGCCAGCTTGATCTTCATGACCTGCTCGCCGTACGGCTCCAGCAGGTGGCTGGCGATTCCCATCTCGTCGGCGATGTCGTCGAGCGGTTTCAGCGCCGCGCCCCGGGCTATGGCCAGGTCGCTGGGGAACGCCATGTTTCGGCTCCTCGGTGTTTAGCCCGGGGGGACGGCCCCCAGGGATCCCCGCCGGTGCTGGCTGGGGAGGCGGCCCCTGGACCCCCTGCTGGTTGAGTGTGCAACAGGCGGCCGGCCCGGGGCACCGGGGGCAGGCACAACGTTCCCGGCCGGGAGGCTGTCGACATATCACAAATGCCGCAACATGGTTGCCCGCTGCGCAACTATGCGGCCCCGCCGCAGGTGCCGGGCTACCCGCCCTGCCCGGGCTACCCGCCCTGCCGGGGCTCGCGCCCCGCTGGCGGCTGGCGGCGGGCGCGGGCGCGGCGCTTGCCCTCGTGCATGGCCTGGACGCGGGCGATCGGGATGGCGCGGCCCTCCTCGATCAGGTCCTGGCTCAGCGGCTGCGGCGGCACCCTGCCCGCTCCCTGAGCACCGCCGCTGATCAGGCCGGGCACGGTCCGGATGGTGAAGTCGGCGGGGGTGACCTGGCCGAGGTCCTCCCAGGCCACCGGGAACGAGACCGGCACCCCGGGCCGGGCGCGCGGGCTGTAGGCGGCGGCCACCGTCGCCCCGCCAGCCCGGGTCGAGTCGATGAACACCTTGCCCCCGCGGTCTTCCCGGATGAACGCCGTGGTGGCGAGGGCCGGGTCCAGCCGCTCGGCCCTGGCGGCGATCGCGCGCGTGGCCGCGGCCGCCTCCTCGATCGTCACCTCGGCCGCGACCGGCACCAGCACGTGCACCCCCTTGGCCCCGCTGGTCTTGACCGTGCCCGCCAGCCCGGCCCCGGCGAGGGCCTCGCGGACCAGCAGGGCGGCCCGGACCGCCGCCCGGAACCCGGCGGGCCCGGCGGGCTGGCCAGAGCCGCCCCGCCCGCCCGGGCCCGGCGGGTCAGCGGCAGGCGGGTCAGCGGGCGCCGGCGGGTCGAGGTCGAGCACGAGGTAGTCCTGGTGGTGCTCCGTCCCGGCCCGCACCAGGCCCGGGTGGAACTCCACGGCGCGCTGGTTCGCGAACCACAGCAGCGTCCGCCGGTCGTTGCAGAGGGCGTACGACACCTGCCGCCGGGAAGATTCCGCCCACATCGTCACCGTCTGTACCCACGGCGGCGCGTAGGCCGGGACGTTCTTCTGCATGAACGGGGCCTGGCCGCGCAGCACCCTGATCACCGACAGCGGGCGGTCCCGCAGTTCCGGCAGGATGAGGCCGCTCACCGCGTCCAGGTAGTCGACCAGGTCCCGCTTGTCGGCCTGCGCCGCCGGGAACAGCGGCTGGCCGAGGTTGGTCAGCGTGACCCCGTCCCGCACCTCGTCCCCTGCCACCTGATCACTCTGCCTTATCCCGCGCGCTGGCGCTACAGTCACGGTCACCCCGGAGAACGCGGGAAGAATGGCACGAAAATGCGTTCCGGGCATTTCAGGAATGGCGAGCGAGTACGCGAATGGATCACCTGCGAACAGCAAGGCGAGGCATACAAGCTCACCAGCATGGACAAGAAGTGAGGCGGCCGCTCACGGCGCCGCCGGGGGATGCGAGAGCCGCGCCGCCTGGGTCGTGAGGTACTGCTGCTCGGGGATGCTCGTGGTGCGCGCCGCCGCAGCCCGGAAGGCCGCGATGGCCGACTCCCGGTCGCCGGCCATCTCCAGCAGGTGAGCGCGCACGGCGTCGAGCCGGTAGTGGCCGGCCAGCCGGTCGCTGAGCGGCTCCAGCAGCGCCAGCCCGGCGGCAGGCCCGTGCGTCATAGCGGCGGCGACCGCCCGGTTGAGCGTCACCATCGGGTTCCCCGACATCCGTTCCAGCAGCCCGTACAGGGCGAGGATCTGCGGCCAGTCGGTGTCGCCGGCGGTGGCCGCCTCGTCGTGCACCGCCGCGATCGCCGCCTGGAGCTGGTACTCGCCGACCGGGCCCTGTGACACCGCCTCCGCCGCCAGCGCCACGCCCTCGGCGATCAGGCCCTGGTCCCACCGGGACCGGTCCTGG
>DASQSC010000576.1:0-3893 GCA_035642555.1 Streptosporangiaceae bacterium
GCGGCACATAGCAGGCGCCAGCCTTCAGCGCCCCGTAGATCGCGATCACCGAGGCGGCCGACTTGGGGGAAAGGATCCCCACCCGGTCGCCGGGTGCCACCCCCAGCCGCAGCAGCGCCCGGGCCATCTTGTTGCTTAGCCGGTCCAGTTCCTGGTAGGTGAGGTGACAGCAGCCGGACGCCACCGCCGGCCGCCGTGGCTGCCGCGCGGCGGCCGCGGTCAGCAGGTGCTGCAGCAGATACGCCATGTCCCCCTCCTGTCCGGCTGCCCGCCGGGGGCGCCTGCCCGGCGGGCTCATAGCCCGAGCATCCGGGCGAGCACCACGCGCTGGATCTCTGATGTGCCCGAGTAGATGGTGCCGGCGACCGCGTCCCGGAGGTCCCGCTCGATCCCGGTGTCGGTCAGGTAGCCGCTGGCCCCGTGAATCTGGATCGCGTCCTGGCTGGAGCGCACCCAGCCCTCGCTGGTGAACAGCTTCGCCGCGGCCGCTTCCGCCGGGGCTGACCGGCCCTGCTGCTTGAGCCAGGCGACCCGGTAGATCAGCAGCCGGGCCGCTTCCAGCCGGACGTACATGTCGGCCAGCTTGCCGGCCACGGCCTGGAACTTCCCGATCGGCTGGCCGAACTGCTCGCGCGATCGCGCGTACTTCGCGCAGGTGTCGAGCTGCCGCCGCATGGCGCCGACGGCGCTGGCGAACAGGCAGCTCCGTTCCCACTCCATGGACGAGTTGAAGATGGCCATCCCCGCCCCCTCCGGCCCGAGCCGGCTGGCCACCGGGACGAGGCAGTCGATCAGCGCGATCTCGCCCATCGGTGAGGTCCGCAGGCCCATCTTCTCGAAGCCGCTGCTCACCGCGAGCCCAGGCGTCGCGGCGTCCACCAGGAACGCAGACAGGCCGGACAGGCCGGGCCGGCCCGGGTCCGTGGCATAGACCAGCAGCACGTCGGCGACCGGGGCGTTGGTGATGTACTGCTTGGCCCCGTTCAGCAGGTAGTGGTCGCCCCGCCGCTCGGCCCGGGTGCGCAGGTGCAGCGCGTCGGAGCCGGAGCCGGGCTCGGTCATTGCGTGCCCGCCGATGATGTCCCCCGACACCAGCCCGGGCAGGTACGCCTGCTGCTGCGCGGGCGTGCCGAACGTCACCAGTGGCGCCTCGACGCTCCACAGCTGCGCGTTGAGCGAGAACAGGAGCCCGTTGTCGTGGCACCCGTATCCCAGCGCCTCCATGACGAGGGCAGTGGTGAGCGGGTCGCTGCCGCTGCCGCCCAGCTCGGCGGGGACCGGCAGGCCCTGGATCCCGAACCGGGCACAGGCCAGCCACGCCTCCCGCGGGAACTCTCCGGCCTCCTCGCGCTTGGCCAGGTCCCGGTTGAGCTCGCGGCGGGCGAAGGCAGCCGCCGCGTGGGTCAGCTCGCGCTGTTCCGCGCTCAGTGAGAAGTCCACGCCGTCCCCTTGCCCGCGAGGCTGCGCTCGTGCCGGTGCGCCCTGCCCGCCAGGGGCGCCGGCGGCCGCCCGAACCTGGACACGGCGGCGGTGGCCACCCGCCACCGCCCGGCCGGGCGCCGGGCGAGCCGCAGCGAGGCAGCGTGTGCCTGTGCCTCCGCCTGATCCGCGAGCGGCGCCAGCGGGCCGAAGTCCTGGTAGCGGTGCGCCAGCGCCCGGGTGAGCAGGTGGTCGGTCAGCCACGGGTTCTTGGGCAGCAGCGGCCCGTGCAGGTAGGTGGCGTACACCTCCCGGTACCGGGCACCCTCGGTGCCGTCCTCCCCGTTGTTGCCGGCCCCGGCTAGCATTCGCCCGAGCGGCCTGACGCCGCTGCCCAGGTAGGTGCGCCCGCTGTGGTTCTCGAACCCGGTGAGATGGCGCTGCCCGCCGGGCCCGGGATCGCACGCCACCAGTGCGTGCCCGATGAACCGGGCCCGGCCTCCCTCGGCGACCGCGTCCAGCACGCCCAGGCCCTCGATCGGCGGCCCGTCCACCGGGGCGTAGTACCGGCCGAGCAGCTGATAGCCGGCGCATACCGCGAGCACGACCGCGCCCGCCTCGATCGCGTCGGCGAGCGGGCCGCCCTTCGCCGCCAGGTCGCGCGCTGCCACCCGCATCTCCCGGTCCTGGCCGCCGTGCATCAGGATCAGGTCGGTGCGGGCGAAGTCGGGGACGTCTCCGGCGTCGGCCTCGGTCACGCGGTAACCGATCCCGCGCCAGGCGCAGCGCTGGGTGAGCGCGAACAGGTTTCCCCGGTCACCGGCCACGCTGAGCAGCCGCGGGTAGAGATGGCAGATGCGGACCGTTACCGGGGCCGCCATTGTCATATCGTCACTGCTCCTCCCAGGAGGGCGCCCACCCGCGCCGCTGCATGATGCCGCGCAGTTCGCGCATGGGGGTGTAGCCAGCGAAGATGTAGAGCGGCTCGCCCGGCGTCGTCGCCGCCAGTGCCGCGTCGAGGGCATCCGCGCGGCCGGGCTGCACCCGCATGAGCGCGGGATCCGCCCCGGCGTACTTGAACCGGAGCGCGACTTCCTCCGCCCTGGTCCCGCTCGCGGTCAGGCTCGCGAGCCGGGGTACCAGCCGCTCCAGGTCCACGTCCCAGAGCCAGGCGAAGTCCTCCCCGTCGACGGAGGTGTTGCTGTGCGCGGCCAGGACATGCTTGCGGCCAGGCTGGTGCAGCACGTCCCGCAGGGTCGCGTTGTAGGACGCCGGGTTCTTGACGAAGGCCAGCACCACCCGCCGGCTCCCGGCCTGGATCTGTTCCAGGCGGCCGAACGCCGGGCGCAGGCCGGCCAGCGCATCCCGCGCCGTGGCCGGCGGCAGCGGCCGCCCGGGCGACAGGGTCATCCCGCCCGCGAGTGCGGCGGCGGCGTTGTACACCTCGTGCATTCCGGCGGCGGGCAGCCGCAGCGGGAACGTTCCCGCGGGCGTGTCAACGGTGATCTCGGCGCCCGCCCCCGGCGACGGCCGGATCGCGGTCACCGCGACGTCCAGCGGCGGCCGGCCGTGCCCGCACCCGGAGCACTGGTAATCGCCCAGGTGGGAGAGGTGCACCGCACGGTAGCTCAGCGGGTGCTGGCAGCGCACGCAGCGGACGGTGTCCGCGGCATGCTCGGGGACCTGCCCGCCGCTGCCGCCGGCGCGGATGCCGTAGTACAAGCGCCGGGCGGCCGCCTCCGGGGCAAGGCTGGCCACCAGCGGGTCGTCGCCGTTGAGCACGACCGTGGCGGACGCTGGCAGCGCCGAGATGGCGGTCTCCAGCTTCCCCGCCACCGAGTACAGCTCCCCGAAGCGGTCCAGCTGGTCCCGGAAGAGGTTGGTGACCAGCAGCGTGTCCGGCCGCACCTCCGGTGCCACCAGCCGGACCGTCGCCTCGTCGACCTCCAGCAGCAGTAGCTGCGCGGCCATCCGGCCGCGCAGGCCGGTCCCCCGCACGGCGGCCGAGGTCACCCCGTGCAGCAGGTTCGAGCCGGACCGGTTCTGGGTCACCAGCAGGCCGCTGGCCTCGGCCAGCGCGGCGAGCATCCGGCAGGTCGTCGTCTTGCCGTTGCTCCCGGAGACGATGACCTTGCGGGCGCCGCTCGCGGCCGCGGCCTTCTGCAGGACGCGGGGATCTATCCGGCGGGCCACGGTGCCGGGGAAGCAGGTACCGCCGCCGGTTCCCAGCATCCTGGACGCGGTGCCCGCCGCCTTGCCAGCCGCCAGCGCGAGGGTGAACCGTGCCCCGGCCGGCAGCCGGGGAGAGGCGCTACCAGCCCCGGCCGGAGCCGGACGGCGGCCGGCTACGACGCGCACGTGGCGTCCTCCTCCGCCAGCCGCGCCCCGGCCGGCACCGGGGCCGGCGTCTCAGCTCCGGCCTGCCCGGGCGCGCCAGACTGGGCGAGGCGGTGCCCGGCGTCGCTGACCGCCGC
>DASQSC010000577.1:0-2482 GCA_035642555.1 Streptosporangiaceae bacterium
GCCCGGGCCAGGTTGGGCTCGGCCTCCTCGGCCAGCGACAGGTAGCGGTGCGCATGCCGCAGGCTTACCTCGTCCGCTTCGCCTGACTCGGCGAGCCGGCCTGCGGCGTACTCGCGGATGACGTCCAGCATGTCGTAGCGGCCCTGCGGATGGGCGTGGTCGAGTGCGATCAGGCTCTGATCGAGAAGGGCACTGATTCCCGCCAAGACGTCTCCGCTATCGCCGTTTCCGCACACGGCCTCGGCCGACGGCAGGTCCCAGCCGCCGGAGAACACGGACAGGCGGCGGAAGAGTTCCGCCTGTCCGGGGGCGAGCAGGTCGTGGCTCCATGCCACGGTGTCGCGGATCGTGCGCTGGCGCCGCGGAAGGTCCAGCGTGCCGCCTACCAGCAGCCGGAGCCGGTCGGTGAGCTGGTCGCGCACCGCGGCCAGCGGCAAGTGTCGGATCCGGGCGGCCGCCAGCTCGATCGCCAGTGGCAGGCCGTCCAGCTTGCGGCAGATCTCCGCCACCAGCGCGGCGGCCGGGACATCGAGTTGCAGGTCCGGCCTGACTGCCAGCGCGCGCTCCCAGAAAAGCGCTGTCGCCGGCCACCGGGCAAGCAGCTGCGGTGAGACCTCGTCGGCCCCGGACGGCAGTTCCAGCGGCGGGACCGGGAACTGATGCTCGCCGCGCAGACGCAGCGCGCTGCGGCTGGTGACCAGGAAGGTGATCGCCGGGCAGCCGAGCATCGCCGCATACACCTGCGGCGCCGCCGGTGTCAGGTGTTCAAACGTGTCCAGCACGATCAGCGCCGGCCTGCCCGCGAGCCGTTTCGCCAGCAGTGCCTGCAGGTCGTCGCCGGTTTCGGTGACGCCGATCGCCTTGGCTACCTCCGGCACGATCAGCTTGGCGTCCCTGACCTCGCCGAGGCTGACGAAGTAGACGCCACCGCCGAAGGAGGTCTGCACCCGCCTGGCCGCTTCGGCGGCCAGGCGGGTCTTGCCGATGCCGCCCGGGCCGGTCAGTGTCAGCAGCCGGATTGCACGCCCGGCCAGCGCGGCGGTGACCGCCCGCAGTTCACCTGACCGGCCCAGCAGCGGCGTCGGCACCTCCGGCAGCGTGCTGGCAAGCGGGGCCGGCGGCTCGCTGGCCGGGCGGCCGCGCGCCAGCGACTCAAACTGCTCCTTAGCCTCCCCGTCGAGGCCGAGCGCGGCAGCGACCCGGCGGGCCGTGTCCGCGTGGACGGCCGACCGCAGCCCGCGCTCGGTGTCGCTGACAGCCCGGGCGCTGATACCCGCCCGCTCCGCCAGTTCTTCCTGGGTCATCCCCGCTGCCTGGCGCAGCCTCCGCAGCGTTTCCCCCAGCCTGTTGCCTCTCCCGGAGCTCACGGCCGGCCCCCGCTCTCACGCCGTCACGGTGTCCGATCCGGTGACCCAAACGGTGGGCATGTGTCATGGCGGCCTGGCGCCGCGAGCAGGATCATCGAGCCTGATGACGGTCAAGCGGATCGTATCACCAGGTCAGGGCTCACCTGGCGGGAGGAGATCGGGATGTCGCAGCAGGAAGACCGCAACAAGCAGACAGTCCGGCGGTTGTATGAGGAAGCCGGGAACCAGGGTCGGCTCGAGGTGCTCGACGAGATCACCCGGCCCGATCACGTCGAGCACAATCCCTTCCCGGGGCAGGACCAGGGGCTGGCCGGGCTGAAGCAGCGCGTCAGCATGGTCCGCGCCGCTCACAACCCCCATTTCACGATCGAGCACCTGCTCGCGGACGGCGACAAGGTGGCTGTCATGTGGAGCAACCGCGGTACCCACGTGGGGGACTGGATGGGCATCCCGGCGACCGGGAAGCCCACCACCGTCAAGGGCGTGGACATCCACCTGTTGCGCGACGGCCGCCTGGCAGAGCACTGGGACGTGGTGGACATCTACAGTTTCCTGGTCCAGGCCGGCGCGGTGCCCGCGCCAGCCGGGGCGCCGGGAGCGGCGGGATGATCCTGGTCGCTGGCGGCACCGGCACCCTGGGCAGCAGGCTCGTCAGCCTGCTTGCCGGGCGCGGCGAGCAGGTGCGGGTGCTCACCCGGGACCGTGCCCGCGCGGCCCGCCTCGATGCCCGGGCCGAGGTAGCGGTGGGTGACGCCGGGAACCCGGAGGATCTGCGGCGGGCCGCCGCCGGGACGCACACTGTGGTCTCGGCGATCCACGGCTTCGCCGGAACACCCGGCGGCACTCCCGCCCGCGTGGACCGGGACGGGAACCGCAACCTCATCCGGGCCGCGTTCGCCGCGGGAGCCGGGCACATGATCCTGATCTCGGTCCGGGATGCCGCACCCGGCCATCCCATGGCACTGATGAGGATGAAGCACGCCGCCGAGCAGGAACTGATCGCCAGCGGGCTCGCCTGGACCATCTTCCGGCCGTCGGCGTACATGGAGACCTGGTGCGAGGTGCTCGGCCGGCCGCTGCTGGATAAGGGCAAGACCATGGTGTTCGGCCAGGGC
>DASQSC010000578.1:0-8787 GCA_035642555.1 Streptosporangiaceae bacterium
CCCGGCCAGCCTGATCCGCGACCGGATCCGGGACATCAGCGACTACCCGCAGCCCGGCATCGTGTTCAAGGACATCACCCCGTTGCTCGCGGACGGCCCCGCCTTCGCCGCGGTGGTCAGCGCGCTCGCCGCCGGGCACGACACGGTGGACAAGGTGGCGGGGATCGAGGCCAGGGGGTTCA
The DNA here is from genome assembly GCA_035642555.1 of Streptosporangiaceae bacterium. Lineage (GTDB taxonomy): Bacteria > Actinomycetota > Actinomycetes > Streptosporangiales > Streptosporangiaceae > JAIRTY01. The sequence continues at coordinate 183 of DASQSC010000578.1, forward strand.
TCCTGGCGGCGGCGGTGGCGGGCCAGCTCGGCTGCGGCTTCGTCCCGGTCCGCAAGCAGGGGCGGCTGCCGGCTCCGACCTATTCGCAGAGCTATGAGCTGGAATACGGCACCGCGACCATCGAGGTCCACCGGGACGCGTTCCGGCCCGGCGAACGGGTGCTGATCGTGGACGACGTGCTGGCCACCGGGGGTACCGCCGAGGCCACCGCGCAGCTGGTCCGCCGGACCGGCGCTGTGGTCGAGGAGATCGCGGTGATCCTGGAACTCGGGTTCCTGAACGGGCGATTGCGGCTACAGAGCGACACATTGCGATCACTTTTCGTGGCCTAAGCAGCCCATGCTCCCTGAGCCTGCGGTCCAACCGGCGTGACCTTAGGTCGTCGCCGATAAACTAGTGGTCTGGCGGACGACAGGAGCGCACGTGGCCGGTGACGTCGCAACAACCGGCAAGGCCGGATCCGAGGCGGCCGATCCTGCTCGCCGTCCGGAGGACGGCTCCGCCGAGGCCGCCGAAGATGGCACTCCTGTTGAGGATGCGCCCGCCGCTGATTCCCCTTCCGAAGACTCCCCCAGCGAGAAGCCGGCGCAGGCCGGCGAGGTCTCCGTTGCCAGGCCGCCCGCCAGCCTGACCGGGGGAGCCGGCGTCCGCCGCCGGCTGGCGCGCCTCGGCGCCGCCCGGGGAGGGGGCGTCAACCCGGTGCTCGAGCCCTTGATCAAGACCGTCCGCGCCACCCACCCGAAGGCCGACGTCCGGCTCGTCGAGCGCGCCTACGCGACGGCCGCCCGCTGCCACGCCGGCCAGCAGCGCAAGAGCGGCGACCCCTTCATCACGCACCCGCTCGCAGTCGCCACGATCCTGGCCGAGCTGGGAGTGGAACACGAGACCATCTGCGCGGCGCTGCTGCACGACACGGTCGAGGACACCCCCTACACGCTCGCCCAGCTGCGGCAGGACTTCGGCGAGGAGGTGGCCTCGCTGGTGGACGGGGTCACCAAGCTGGACAAGGTCAAGTACGGCGAGGCCGCCGAGGCCGAGACCGTCCGCAAGATGGTCGTCGCTATGTCCCGCGACATCCGGGTGCTGGTGATCAAGCTGGCGGACCGGCTGCACAACATGCGCACCCTCCGGTACCTGCCGCGCGAGAAGCAGGAACGGAAGTCGCGAGAGGTACTCGAGATCTTCGCGCCGCTCGCCCACCGGCTGGGCATGAACACCATCAAGTGGGAGCTGGAGGACCTGGCGTTCGCCACCCTGTTCCCCAAGCGGTACGACGAGATCGCCCGGCTGGTGTCCGAGCGGGCCCCCGGGCGCGACGTGTACCTGCAGGAGGTCATCGAGGAGGTCTCGGCCGACCTGCGCGATGCCAAGGTCAAGGCGACGGTGACCGGCCGCCCGAAGCACTACTACTCCGTCTACCAGAAGATGATCGCCCGCAATGTCGGCTTCGACGACATCTACGACCTGGTGGGCATCCGCATCCTGGTGGACTCGGTGCGCGACTGCTACGCGGCGCTCGGCACGGTCCACGCCCGGTGGAACCCGGTCCCCGGGCGGTTCAAGGATTACATCGCCATGCCCAAGTTCAACATGTACCAGTCGCTGCACACGACCGTGATCGGCCCCGAGGGCAAGCCGGTCGAGCTGCAGATCCGGACCTGGGGCATGCACCGGCGGTCGGAGTACGGAGTCGCCGCGCACTGGAAGTACAAGGAAGAGGTCATGTTCGGCGGCCGGCCCGGGCAGGCGGGCGCCGGGGACATGGCCTGGCTGCGCCAGCTCATGGACTGGCAGCGGGAGACCGCCGACCCGGCCGAGTTCCTGGATTCGCTCCGGTTCGACCTGGGCGCCGCCGAGGTGTACGTGTTCACCCCCAGGGGCGAGGTGATCGGGCTGACCCAGGGCGCCACCCCGGTCGACTTCGCCTACGCCATCCACACCGAGGTGGGCCACCGGACCATCGGGGCGCGGGTCAACGGCAGGCTGGTGCCGCTGGAGAGCACCCTCGACAACGGTGACACGGTCGAGATCTTCACCTCCAAGGCGCAGGACGCCGGTCCCAGCCGGGACTGGCTGACGTTCGTCAAGACCGCCCGCGCCCGCAACAAGATCCGGCACTGGTTCTCCAAGGAGCGCCGGGAGGCCGCCACCGAGACCGGCAAGGCCGCCATCGCGAAGACCATGCGTAAGCAGGGCCTGCCGCTGCAGCGGCTGGCAACCGGCGACGCCCTGCTGGCGGTCGCCACCGAGCTGCGCTACGCGGACCTGTCAGCGCTGTACGCGGCGGTGGGCGAGGGCCACGTCAGCGCCCAGTCGGTGGTCACCAAGCTGATGCACTCAGCCGGCGGCATGGCGGGCGCGCAGGAGGACCTGGCCGAGGCCACGCTGCCGACCCGGCCGCCCGGGCCGCGCCCCGCCGGTGACCCCGGGGTGGTGGTGGAAGGCGCCTCCGACGTGTGGGCCCGGCTGTCCCGGTGCTGTACCCCGGTGCCCGGCGATGAGATCACCGGCTTCATCACCCGCGGGCACGGCGTGTCGGTCCACCGCGCCGACTGCCACAACCTCCGCCACCTGCTGGACTCGGAGCCGGAGCGGCTGGTGCCGGTGCGCTGGTCGCCAACCGAGGAGTCGCTGTTCCTGGTGGCGATCCAGGTGGAGGCGCTGGACCGGACCGGCCTGCTGTCCGACGTCACCCGCGCCATCTCCGACCAGCACGTGAACATCCTGTCGGCATCGGTCACCACCACCAGGGACCGGGTGGCGGTCAGCAAGTTCACGTTCGAGATGGGCGACGCCAAGCACCTCGGCCACGTGCTGCGGGCGGTGCGGGCCGTGGACGGCGTGTACGACGTGTACCGGGTCACCAACTAACACCCCGGCTGGCGGCCCCGGCTCAGGCCCGGCTGGCAGGACCGCCCCATGGCGGGCACCACGCCCGCCACCAGCCCGGCGCGGAGCGCCGGCCCGTTCGGAATGAATTATCCCGACAGTTCGGCCAGCGTGTTCTCGGCCTCGGTCAGCCAGGAACGGCGGGCCGAGAGCGCCTCATCGGCCTGCTTCGCGGCCCGGTCGTCGCCGCTCGAACGGGCCTTGGCGAGCTGCTGCTCCAGCCCGGCGATGGCCGACCTGAGCTGCTCCACCGTGTCCCGGGCGCGGGCCAGCGCCTCCGGGCTGGACCGGCGCCACTGCGCCTCTTCCGCCTTCCGGACCGCTTCCTCGATCCGGCGCAGGCCGCCCTCGAGCCGGTCGTGGGAGTCGCGCGGAACCGGGCCCGCCTGCTCCCACCGCTCCTGGATGTCGCGCAGCGCCGCCCGGCACGCCCGGATGTCGGTCACCGGGATCAGCCTGCCCGCCTCTTCCAGAAGCTGCGACTTGACCTCGGCATGGCGGCGCAGCTCCTCCGTCTTCGCCGAGTACGCCTCCGACCTGGCCTGGAAGAACTTGTCCTGGGCGGCCTTGAACCTGCCCCACAGCTGTTCCTCGTCGCCGCGGCCGGCCCGGCCCGCCGCCTTCCAGGAGTGCATCAGCTCGCGGTAGGCCGACGCGGTGGCCGGCCAGTCGGTCGAGTCCTGCAGCGCTTCCGCCTCGGCGACCAGCTTCTCCTTCCGGTCGCGGGCGAGGTCCCGCTCGCCTTCCAGCCCCGCGAAGTAGGCCTTGCGGCGCTTGTTGAACGCGTTGCGCGCGGCTGACAGCCGCTTCCACAGCACGGCCTCCACCGCGCGGTCGGCCCGCGGCGCGGCCTTCCACTCCTCCAGCAGCTGGCGCAGCCGCTCGCCGCTGTTCTTCCAGTGGGTGGCCTCGGCGGCGATCCGCTCGGCCTCGGCCACGATCCTTTCCTTGGTCTCCCGCGCCTCGGTGCGAGCGTGGTCTCTGGCCGCCCGGACCTCCTCTCGGCGGTGGTCCACCTTGCCGGCCAGCGCGTCGAGCCGGGCCCCGAGCGCGTCGAGGTCACCGATCGCGTGCGCGTCAGCCAGGCTGCCACGCAGCCGCTCGATGGCCGTCATGGCATGGGCGGGGGAGAGGTCGGTGGTGGTGAGCCGCTGCTCCAGCAGGCTGATCTCGGTAGCCATCGCCTCGAACTTGCGCCGGAAGAAAGCGAGCGCCTCGTCGGGGCTGCCTGCCTGCCACGAGCCGATCACCCGCTCGCCCTCGGCCGTACGCACGTAAACCGTGCCGTCGGCGTCTACCCGGCCCCACGGATCGTTGGCGGTGCTCACCGCGAACCTCCTGCTCGGCCTGGCCCTGCTGTTTCGCGGGTCAGGTCTTGGTGATGCTGACGCTCTTGATAACGACCTTCTCCTTCGGATGACCGTCACCAGCGCCGTTAGCGTTGTCGGTGCCTGCCTTGGCCACATTCTGGATGATTCCCAGCCCGCTCGCGACCTTGCCGAACGGCGTATAACTGGCCGGGAGCGTGAGGGAGTTCCGGTACACGATGAAGAACTGGCTGCCGTTGGTGCCGGGACCCGAGTTGGCCATCGCCACCGTGCCCGCCGTGTACTTCGCCCCGGCCAGGTTCTCGCTGGGGAACTTGTAGCCGGGACCGCCGCTGCCCTGGCCGGTCGGGTCACCGCATTGCAGCACGTAGATGCCCTTGGTGGTGAGCCGGTGGCAGGGCGTCTTGCTGAAGAAGCCGCGGGCAGCCAGGTGCACAAACGAGTTAACGGTGCAGGTGGCCTTGCTGTTCAGCAGGTCCATCACCACGGTGCCGCGGTTGGTGCGGATCGTGGCCCGGTAGCTCGCGGTGCGGTCGGGCTTCGCGGGCGGGAGGCCGGCCGTGCGGGCCGCTGGCTGGCTCGCGGTGTAGGTGCAGTGACTGGCCGGCTCGTCCGCTGCCGGGATCGCCGACGCGGCGGGCGATGCGCTGGCCGACGGGGTGGCTGACGGGGACGCCGAGGCGGCCGACGCGGACTTACCGGTCCCGGCCGCCAGGAAGTACACGCCGGTGCCCGCCCCGGCGAGCAGCACGATGCCGCCGGCCGCGACCCCTGCCAGCCGCCAGCGCCGGGCCCGTTCCGCCCGCCTGGCCAGCTGCCGCTGGTAACGCTCCCTGGCTAGCCTGCGCTGCCGTTGCTTCTTCCCCGGCACTTCAGGGACCTCCCCTCCCGCCCCCGGCCCATGATCTGCGAAACTTCGCGAATCGTACCCGGCCGTGCTTGTCCGTGCGGACGGTGTTATCGGTTCGTCGCGCAGAGCCGGTCTCGGTAGCCTGTACGCGCAGCGGGGGGACACGCCCTCACTCACCCGGACCGCCTGGCAGGAGGCCGACGTGCTGGTCACCGGATTCCCCGCCGGCTCGCTGGCCGCGAACTGCTACCTGGTGGCGCCCGGGCCCGGCGAGGAGTGCGTGATCATTGACCCGGGCCAGGACGCCGGCCCGGGCATCGAGGAGGTCATCGCCGCTCACCGGCTCAAGCCGGTCGCGGTCCTGCTCACGCACGGGCACCTCGACCACGTGTGGTCGGTGGCGCCGGTGTGCGGGGCGCGGGACATCCCGGCCTACATCCACCCGGCCGACCGGGAGCTGCTGACTGACCCGGCCAAGGGCCTGGCGCTGGCCCCGGGCCAGCAGCTGTTCGCGGGGCTCGAGTTCACCGAGCCCGACGAGGTGGCCGAGCTTGCCGACGGCATGACCCTGCGGCTGGCCGGGATCGAGCTGGTGGTGGACCACGCGCCCGGCCACACCAGGGGATCCGTCGCCTTCCGGCACGCCGATGGCATGCTTTTCTCCGGTGACCTGCTGTTCGCGGGCTCGATCGGGCGGTCCGACCTGCCCGGCGGGGATCACCAGGAGCTACTGGCGAGCGTGGCCCGGGTGTGCCTGACGCTGCCCGACGAGACCTGGGTGCTGCCGGGGCACGGGCCCGATACGACCATCGGCGCCGAGCGGGCAGGCAATCCGTTCCTGGCCGGTCTCGCCCCGCGGGCAACCGGACTCTGACCGCCCGCCCGGCCTGACCCGGCCAACCAGGAAGCAACCGAGAAAGAAGCAGCCAATGATCCGTAGCCACGACGCGGGCACGCTGCGGGCCGCCCAGGCAGGCCAGCGGGTGACGCTGGCCGGCTGGGTGGCGCACCGCCGCGACCATGGCGGGGTGGTCTTCATCGACCTGCGCGACGCCAGCGGGGCGGTGCAGGTCGTGTTCCGGGGTGAGGGCGCCGCGCGGCCCGAGCACGAGCTCCGCGCCGAGTTCTGCGTGCTGGTGACCGGCGAGGTGCGGGTCCGGCCGCCCGGCAACGAGAACCCGGAGCTGCCCACCGGCGAGGTGGAGGTCGCCGCGGACGGGCTGGAAGTGCTGGGCGAGGCCGACCCACTGCCGTTCCCGGTGGCGGGCTCCGGCGAGCTGAACGAGGACCTGCGGCTGCGCTACCGGTACCTGGACATCCGCCGGCCCGAGACGGCGGCGGCGCTGCGGATCCGGTCGCAGGCGTCCTACCTGGCCGCCGACGTGATGCGGTCCCGCGGCTTCGTGCAGATCGAGACCCCCTACCTGACCAGGTCCACCCCGGAAGGAGCGCGGGACTTCGTGGTCCCGGCCCGGCTGCGGCCCGGCAGCTGGTACGCGCTGCCGCAGTCGCCGCAGCTGTTCAAGCAGCTGCTGATGGTCGGCGGGCTGGAACGCTACTACCAGCTCGCGCGGTGCTTCCGGGACGAGGACTTCCGCGCCGACCGGCAGCCGGAGTTCACCCAGATCGACGTCGAGATGAGCTTCGTGACCAGGGAAGACATCATCGAGGTGGCCGAGGACCTGGTGGGCCGGCTGTGGGCGGAGCTGGCCGGGTTCGCGATCGGCCGCCCGATCGGCCGGATGACGTACGCGGAGGCCATGCGGCGGTTCGGCTCGGACAAGCCCGACCTCCGGTTCGGCTGCGAGCTGGCCGACCTGACCAGCTATTTCGCCCAGACCTCGGTCCGCGTGTTCCAGGCCCCCCACGTCGGCGCGGTGGTGATGCCCGGCGGCGCCCGGCAGACCCGCCGGGAGCTGGACGGCTGGCAGGAGTGGGCGCGCGCCCGCGGCGCCCGCGGCCTCGCATACGTGCTGGTAGACGACGATGGAACGGTGGCCGGCAGCGGGCCGGTGTCGCGGCACCTGTCGGACGCTGAGCGGGCCGGACTGCCGGCCGCGGCCGGCGCGTCCGCCGGGGACTGCGTGTTCTTCGCCGCCGGGGCGCCCGCCGCGGCGCGGGAACTGCTGGGCGCCGCCCGGCTGGAGATCGGCAACCGGCTGGGGCTGATCGACACCAGCGCCTGGTCGTTCCTGTGGGTGGTGGACGCGCCGCTGTTCGAGGAGGACGGCGAGGGCGGCTGGACCGCGGTGCATCACCCGTTCACCGCGCCGCTGCCGGAATGGGCGGACAAGTTCGCCGCCCAGCCGGGGGAGGCGCTCGCGGATGCCTACGACCTGGTGCTGAACGGGGTCGAGATCGGCGGCGGCTCGCTGCGTATCCACCGGCCCGCGATGCAGCAGCAGGTCTTCGAGGTGATCGGGCTGTCGCCGGAGCAGGCCCGCGGCCAGTTCGGCTTCCTGCTGGACGCGCTCAGGTTCGGCCCGCCGCCGCACGGCGGGATCGCCCTTGGCTGGGACCGGCTGCTGATGCTGCTGGCCGGCCGGGACAGCATCCGGGACGTGATCGCCTTCCCCAAGGCGGCATCCGGGCTCGACCCGCTCACCGGCGCCCCCGCGCCGATCAGCCCGGCCCAGCGGAAGGAGGCCGGCATCGACGCCAAGCCGTCCGCCGCCGCCCCGCCACCCCTGGCAGCCGAGCCGCCCGCGGATGCCCAGCCGCCCGCGGATGCCCAGCCGCCCCTGGCAGCCGGGGGCCCGCCAGCCTCCGCCGAGCCCTGACCGGCGGACGCATGAGCGTCACCGTCCGGCCTGCCCGTCCCGGCGACGGCGCCGGCATGACCCGTGCCTGGCTCAGTGCGGCTGAGTACTACACCGGCCTTGACTCCGGGCTCTTCCGCGTGCCGGCGGCTGAGGGCCAGGCCGAAGACTTCGAAGACTGGCTCAGGCAGGGCCGTGACGGGGCGCTGCTGCTGGCGGCCGAGCTCGGCGGACGGGTCGTCGGCTGGCTGTCCGCCCGGATCGAGCCGCCCCACCCGGCCGCGGCGTCCCAGCTCGTCCGAGAGCTCGGCTGGACGCGGCTGGCCATCGACGCCCTGGTCGTCGACCGCGCCGCCTGGCGGCACGGCGCGGGCACGGCGCTGCTGACCGCGGCCGAAGCCTGGGGCCGCGAGCACGGCGCCGAGGTCGCCAGGCTCGACACCTACGCCGGCAGCCCGGTCTCCGTGCCGTTCTACGAGAACCGGATGGGCTACCAGCGCCGCGCCATCGTCTTCCAGAAGCGCCTCACCTGACGTCCCCAGCCAGGCGAGCCGGGAGAGGAGCTGGTGATCCGCGATGAAGGTGGAGGTCACGCTCGACTGCCGTGATCTGGGACGGCTCACGGCGTTCTGGAGCGCGGTGCTGGGCTGCGACGCGCCGCCGCCGCACGCCGGCGGGAAGTACGTCACGCTGGCTCCCGCCGCCGGGCCGGTGCTCACGCTCCAGCAGGTCCCCGAGGCCAAGGCCGGCAAGAACCGGATGCACCTGGATCTGCTGGT
>DASQSC010000579.1:0-2337 GCA_035642555.1 Streptosporangiaceae bacterium
CCCCGCTGGCGGTGGCGACGGCGCCGCCGTGGCTGACTGCCAGCGCGATGGCGGGCAGCAGCGCGGCGCCGACGGCGGCGCCGAGCTGGCGGCCGGTGTTCATGACGCCCCCGACCAGGCCCTGGTCAGCGTTGGCCACGCCGCGGCTGGCCACCACCATCGACCCGAACGCGGTGCCCGCGGTGCCGAACCCGACCAGCATCACCGCTGCCAGCAGCGGGCTGTAGCCGCCGCTGGCAGGCAGCTGGGTGAGCGCGAGCAGGCCGATGGTGGCGACCGCGGTGGTCAGCACCAGCAGCCGGCGCAGCCCGAACCGTCCCGCCAGCCTCGCGCCGAACACCCCGGCGGTGAATCCGACGATGCCCTGCGGGGCGATGGCCAGCCCGGTCACCAACGGCGACTCCCGCAGCACATCCTGCAGGTACAGCGAGAGCACCAGCATCTCGCCCGCGTTCCAGACGCCCAGCAGCCCGATCAGCGAGTAGCCCTTGCGCAGCGACGGCAGCCGCAGCAGGCCGGGGCGGATCAGCGGGTCCGGATGCCGGGCCTCGACGGCCAGGAACGCCACGGCCGCTGCCACGGCGGCCGTGGCAGCGGCAAGCACCACGGGCGAGGCCCAGCCGGCGGCATTGGCCTGCGAAACCGCGAACACCAGGGCGGCGACCGCGCCCGTGATCAGCAGCGCCCCGGCCACGTCGAGCCGCCGCCGGGCCCGCGCTTCCCGGCCCCGGCCGAGCAGCCGCGGCACGAGAGCCACCGCGGCGAGCCCGACCGGCACGTTCACCAGGAAGACCGCGCGCCAGCTCGTGTACTCCACCAGCACCCCGCCCAGCACCTGCCCGGCGACGAAGCCGAGCGACGAGGTGGCCCCGTACATTCCCAGCGCCCGGGTCCGCTGCGGTCCCTCCGGGAATCCGGTCGTGATGAGCGACAGCGCGGCGGGGGCCACCATGGCGGCTCCGCCGCCCTGCAGCACCCGGGCCGATACCAGCAGCACCGGGTCCCTGGCCAGTCCCCCGGCCAGCGACGCGGCGGCGAACAGCAGCAGACCGGCGGCGAACATGCGGCGGCGGCCGAACAGGTCGGCGGCCCGGCCGCCGAGGATCAGCAGCCCGCCGAAGGCGATCGCGTACCCGGTCACGATCCACTGCACGGCCGTGGCCGGGAACCCGAGTTCCCGCTGGATCGACGGCAGCGCCACGTTCACGATGCTGAAGTCCAGCACCACCATGAACGCCGCGGTCAGGATGAGGGCGAGGGCGGGTCCCGAGGGGCTCGGGGCGGGTCCCGCGGGCGCTGGCTGGCTGCCCGGAGCGGAACCCGGTGAGACGGGCTGGCGGTGGACGGCTGGCGCGGCGGCCCGGATCTCCTTGAGCATCCCATTTCCGATACGGAACGTTTCGTAATATGGCCGTATACTGGAACCTCATGGGCTCCGCACCTATTCCCGCGGCGCCGGGCGGCCCGGCCCGGCGCGGTCGGCCCCGCAGCGAGCAGGCGGACCGGGCGATCCTGAGCGCCGCCGCGGACCTGCTGGCCGAGCGCGGGCTGGCGGGGATGCCGATCGAGGAGGTGGCCGCCCGGGCCGGAGTGGGCAAGGCCACGATCTACCGGCGCTGGCCCTCCCGCGGCGCGCTGGCGCTGGATGCCTTCCTGGCCGAGTTCGCCGGGCAGCAGCGGCTGCCCGACACCGGGACGCTGCACGGCGACCTGCTGGCCGCGCTCCGGTCCTGGGTGCGGGCGGTGACCCGGACCCGGGCGGGCCGCATGCTCGCCGGGCTGATCGCCGCTGCCCAGCACGACCCCGCGCTGGCGGCGGCGTGGCGGGACCGGGTCATCGGCCCGCTCCGGGCGCGGCACGCGATCATGCTGCGGCGGGCCATCGCCCGCGGCGAGATCCCCGCCAGCACCGACATCGACGTCGCGCTTGACCTGATGTACGGGGCCGCCTACCACCGGCTGCTGCACGGCCACCAGCCGCTCACCAGCGCGTTCACCCGCCGGGTGGTGGACGTGATCGTGGCCGGCCTGACCGCCGGGCCTACCGCCGGGGCGCCCGCCGCCCCGGCGGGCGCTGCCCCTCCCCGGCCGGGCCGAAAGCCGCTATCGTCAGGATGATCATCGATTCGCGACAGACAGCCGGAGGCCCCCATGGGCGGTCAGGTGAAGTACCTTCTCGACGAGTCCGAACTCCCCCGCCAGTGGTACAACGTGGTCCCCGACCTGCCCTCGCCACCGCCGCCGCCGCTGCATCCCGGCACCCGCGAGCCGGTCGGCCCGGACGACCTCGCGCCGCTGTTCCCGGCCGCGCTGATCGCGCAGGAAGTCTCCCCCGAG
>DASQSC010000580.1:0-5444 GCA_035642555.1 Streptosporangiaceae bacterium
CGTGGGTGAAGGATTCGAACGGGAGGGCCTGGCGGTACCGTCGCTGATCGAGCGAGCGCACCGGGCGCTGGACTCGGATGGCTGAGTGCCTGTGGCGGCCGGCATCCCCGGGAACCGGGGGCGGCGGTGAGGGAGAAAAAATGAGGCCCGGCGCCCCGCTCTCGCCGGGCCTCACATGAGAGACGCGTCACCCCCGAACCGGGTTCACACGATCCGGAATGTTTGACCAAGATCTTTTTCGGAGCCGCCGGCGCGCAGGTCAACGGGCGCCGGCCCGGGGGTCAAAGGGCCCCCCGGCGCATCGAGAGGCGCCGGGGCTGCCGGGGAATGCGCCGGGCTGGACGGCCTAGCCGCTGGGACACGCTGGCTGGCACAGGCGGCGCGCGATCGCGCTGAAGAACAGCTTCGCGATCTGCCCGGGTCTGGTGATCGCCGACGCCTGGCCGCCGGTGACCGCCGCGATCTGCTGCAGCGCCCGGAGGTTGCCCTGCTGGCCGACCATGATCGCCACGATCTCGACCGGGCGCTGCGGGTCCTGGAGCTTGCGCAGCTCACGGACGAGGGTCCCGGCCGAGATGTCGCCCGGGTCCGAGTCGACGCCGGCGGTCATCACGACCACCGCGTTGACGTATCTGGGCTGGTAGCTGCCGAGCACCTGGCGGTAGGCCGCCAGGATCGCGCGGTAGAGCGCCGCCGGGGCCCTCGTGGTGGTCCCGCTCTGGGTCAGCTGCTGGATCTGCTGGTGCCGGGTCACCAGCCCCAGCGAGCTGGGGAGCGGGCCGATGCTGACGAGTTGCTTGTACGGGAGGCTGCCGGTCAGGTGGCTGGCGAACGCCCACAGCCCCATCTGGGTGCTGTCGGGGAATCGCGCCAGGCCGTTGGCGGCCGCCTGCTTGAGCTCGCTGTCCAGGGACGGGCCGCCGGGCCGGGCCGGGACCGCCATGGCCGATGACACGTCGAGCAGGACCAGGTCGCGCGCGCCCAGCCCGAGCGTGGCCCATGCGCGCAGCAGGCTGGCCGCCTGGCCGGGGCCTGGCTGCGGCAGTTGCGCCGGGGCGCGGGACGTCAGCCCGTCCGCGGCCGGCCTGCTCGCCGTCGTGCCCTCGGAGCTGCGGAACCCCTCGTAGCGCAGGTATGAGGTGGCATACGAGGAGGTGAGAAGCTGTCCGAACTGCTCGGCAGCGGTCAGCGCGGACTGCTGGTCGCCGGCCGCGGTCAGCGCGTAGGGGTAGTCGAGATCCGCGGTTCCGGGGTCCGGGTAGCGCACCGCCAGCGGCTGCTGCGGATGTGCCCGGTCGTACTGGACGACGGACTGCTCCGACGTGACCGTGACCGGTTCCGACCTGGCCCTGGGCGGGCTACCGGCCGAGACCTGGCCGGGGGCGGCCAGCGAGTTCAGCACCACGGCGCTGTCGGTCGTGGGCAGGACCTGCGCATTGAACGTGAAGGCCGCCAGCCCGAGCCTGCCCTGCTGGCCGGGGCCCAGCAGCCGTCGCATCGCCATCAGCGCCGCCAGCCCGGTACCGCTCTGTGACGGGTCGGGGATGCGCACGTGCAGCCCCAGCGCGTGGGACGGGCCGCCAGCGGCCTGCGGCAGCAGGAACTGCCAGCCGACCGAGCTCCCGTAGGCGGGCAGCCGGGCCGCGGCCTGCCTGGGCATGGCGATCATCAGCGGGCTCGACGCCACGTTGATCCCGGTCGGCTGCACCTGCCGGGCGCCGGCGACCGTGCTGCGCGCGATATCGAGCCACAGGCTGGAATCGGGGATCCAGGCGTCCGGCGGCCGGCTCCCCGCCGCGCCGCTGCCGGCGGCGCCGGTGCTGGGGTTAGCATCGCTGGGGCTGGGGCTGGGGCTGGGGCTGGGGCTGGGGCTGGGGCTACTGGGGCTGGCACTGCTGCTCCCGCCCTGGCCGGCAACCGCGGACCGGCCCGCCAGCTCCGCTGCGACCGCTCCCGGCGCCTGCGCGGTGACCGTGATGCGCGCGCAACGGCCGTCGATGTCGTGGTGCTGCGAGTTGTAGTACTGCCCCACGCGGCTGACCGCGGGGGCGAGGTCGGGAGCGACGGCGACCGTCACCACCAGCGGCTGCTGCGAGCAGGCGGAGCGCGTCACCACGGCGCGGGCGCTCAGGGCGACCATCAGCGTCGCGGCGATCAGCAAGGCCAGCAGGATGAGCAGCGGCGTCCGCAGCCGCCGCCTGCGGCTCGGCCGCTGGCCGGGCTGCGGGACGGCACGTCCAGCCATGGCGCGCCCTCCAGTCAGCCGGCCAGTGCGCCCGGTCCCGGCTGGCGGGCGCGTCAGCTTCCGCGCGCAAGACTGTAGCTGACCGCGGCCAGGCAAACAGGATGATTCGCAGGTCGCTGCCGGTTCTGCGCCAGACTGGGAACGTGGCAGTGATCACCGACCTGCGCGCCGCCGATGACCCGCGGCTACGCGATTACCGGCGGCTCACCGACAGCGCGCTGCGAAAGAGCCTGGAGGCGTCGCACGGGCTGTTCATCGCCGAGGGCGACAAGGTCATCCGGCGCGCGATCGCAGCCGGGTACCCGGTCCGTTCCATGTTGCTGACCCGGCGCTGGCTGGCCGGGCTGGCCGGGCTGGCCGAGGGCGGCTACCCCGTGTACGTGGTGCCGGACGAGGTGGCCGAGCAGGTGACCGGCTACCGGGTGCACCGCGGCGCGCTGGCCTCGATGGCCAGGACGCCGCTGCCCGGCGTGACCGAGCTGCTGGCGGGCCGGGCCCCCGGCGGGGGCCGGGTGGTACCGGCAGCCGGCCGGGAGCGCGGCTCAGCGCGACGGATCATCGTTCTAGAAGATCTCGTCGACCATGCGAACGTCGGGTCGATATTCCGCTGCGCGGCGGCGCTCGGGGTGGACGCGGTCATCCTCTCGCCCAGATGCGCCGACCCGCTCTACCGGCGGGCGGTCAAGGTCTCGATGGGGGCGGTGTTCGCGGTCCCGTACGCGCGGCTGACGGACTGGCGGGAGGGCCTGGCCGAACTGCGGGCGGCAGGGTTCCGGCTGCTGGCGCTGACGCCGGACCAGTCGGCTGCCGACCTGGCAGCCGTGCCGCCCGGGCCGCGGGTGGCGCTGCTGCTCGGCACGGAGGGGGACGGGCTGTCCTCCCGCTGGCTGGCCCAGGCCGACGCGGCGGTCTGCATCCGCATGAGCCCGGGCGCCATGACGCTCGGAGTGGACTCGCTCAACGTGGTCGCGGCGGCGGCGATCGCCTGCCAGCTGCTGCGGCCCGGCGATCAGGAGCCCCGGTTCGCCTCGAAGTAGTCGCTCGATTCCCGCCGCCACAGCAGGAAGATGGCGGCCAGCCCCGCGAGCCAGATCAGCAGCCCGGCGATCCGGCTGAGGGTGGCCCCGGCCCGCACGAAGCCGGCCACCACCGACAGCGTGTTCAGGCCGAACAGGACGGTCGCGGTGATCCGGGCCCAGTTCTTCCCCGCCTTGTTCGCCCACGCCATCCAGATCCACAGCCCGATCGCGATCAGGCTGATGACCACCGACACCACCACCGTGCCGACGGCGGCGGCGTGGATCTCGCTGGGGGTAAGGCGGTTGGACGTCTGCGTGTTCCGGATCGCGGTCTCGATGCTGTGCAGGCTCAGCAGGGTCAGGACCACGCCGATCGCGCTCAGCACGGCGCCCGCGTACATGAACATGGCCGCCGTCCGCACCGAGGAGGGAGGCTCCGTCCGCGGCGGCGGCTCGGGCAGCTGCCCGCCGGGTGCCGGATAGGGCTGGTACGTCACTGCATCCTCCAGGCACGCTAGGGGTGCGCCCCGCGCAGCGGCTGGAGATCGGCTGACCCGGCCGGCGCGCACCGGCGAGCTTAGTGCACCGGCGCGCATTCATGGCTGCGTAATCGCACGCTCCGGCGAGGCAGCGGGCGCCCGGGCCGGACAGTGGCGGGCGTCAGGCCGGGGGGCGCATGAGCGCCCACACCACCTTGCCGCCCTCGTCGAGCAGGTGCCAGCCCCACCGGACGCAGCTGGACTCGACCACGTGCAGCCCGCGGCCGCACTCGGCGGCGGGATCGGACTCGCGCAGCACCGGGATGTCCGCGCCCGGGTCGGTCACCATGCACATCACGAACGGCGGCTGTGCGAGCAGCCGGAGCCGGATCGGGTATTCGCGGACCACCTTGCGCGCCGACGGGACCCCGTGCCGGACCGCGTTGGTCACCAGTTCGGACACCACCAGCTCGGCCAGATCGGCCAGATCGGTCATGCCCCAGTCCCGCAGCGCCTCGCGGGCGAAGCCGCGCGCCGTCCCGACCGATTCGGCCGCGGCGGGGAAGGGGCGGGTCACTGCGGGCTGTGCTGCCACGTACCCCGCTCCCCAGGCGTCGGCAGGCGCGGCACGCGACAGCCAGTGGTTCGGATGGCGCGATTCCTGTGGCCCGGCCGGGACGAGGAGGTCACTAACACTCATGACACTGGTCCTGGCCGGGAAAGTGCCCGGTGGGGGGTCATCGGGTTCCCGTGTCCTTGCTCGTATCGCGTATGTCGGCGCTGCAACCGCTATCATTCCCTTTGTAGCTTGCAGGCGCAAGCCCAGATGCACGTGCAAATGAAAGTTTACCGGCACGTGCGCGAGGTAGTGATCTGCGCGGGAGAGACCCGGTGAGGAGGCTGCTGACGGACTGCTGAGAGGAGACGTGGGGTTGAGGTGATCTCAGTTCAGCCGGGGAGCGGCCCGACGGTACTCCGCATTCTGCTCGGCAGTCAGCTGCGCAGGCTGCGTGAGGCCAAGGGGATCACACGCGAGGATGCCGGATACGCGATCCGCGCCTCCGGATCCAAGATCAGCCGGATGGAGCTTGGCCGTGTCAGCTTCAAAGAGCGCGATGTCGTCGACTTGCTCAAGATGTACGGCGTCGCCGGCGACGAGGCCGATTCGCTCGTGGAGCTTGCCAAGAACGCGAACTCACCTGGCTGGTGGCACAACTACGGAGATGTCCTGCCGGAATGGTTCCAGGTATATGTCGGCCTGGAGGAAGCAGCGTCGCTCATCCGGCTTTATGAAGTCCAGTTCGTCCCAGGTCTGCTCCAGACGGCGGATTACGCCAGGGCAGTCGTGGCGCTCGGGTTGCCGGGTGCCCCAGCGGAGGAGATCGAGCGCAGGGTGAGCCTGCGAATGCAACGGCAGGCACGGCTGACCAAGCCGGGCTCGCCGCGGCTGTGGGCAGTGGTGGACGAGGCAGCGCTCCGGCGCCAGATCGGCGGCAGGGAGGTGATGCGGGCTCAGTTCAAGCGGCTCATCGAGCTCACGGCGGAACGCGACATCACCCTCCAGCTGGTGCCGTTCCGGTCGGGCGGGCATGCGGCCGAGAGCGGGGCCTTCATCGTCCTGCGGTTCCCCGAGGCCGACCTGCCGGACGTCGTCTACCTCGAGCAGCTGACCAGCGCGCTCTACCTGGACAAGCGGGACGA
>DASQSC010000581.1:0-3813 GCA_035642555.1 Streptosporangiaceae bacterium
GCTCATGGCCGACGCTGAGCGGGCCCTCGGCCGGCCGGACCGGGCGCTGGCGCTGATCAGGGACGCCGGGGACGCGGACCGGCCCACCCAGATCGAGCTGCGGATCGTCGAGTCCGGGATCCGCCGGGACGAGGGGCGCCCTGGGGCTGCGGTCGCTGCCTTGCAGGTGCCCGAGCTCACCGACGGCAGGCAACGGCCGTGGTCGGCGCGGTTGTACTACGCCTACGCGGATGCGCTGGCAGCCGCCGGCCGCCTGGCCGAGGCGCGGGAATGGTTCGGGCGGGCGGACGCGGCGGACCCGGGTAGCGAGACCGATGCCGCGGAGCGCCTGGAGGAACTCGACCCGTTCCTGGTGGAGGACCTGGCCACGCCGGACGACAAGGACGACAAGGACGGCGAGGAGGGCGAACAGGCCCCGGCCGGATCCGCCGGCGAGCCGTCCGGAACGGGGCAAGCCGGTGCGGGCTAGCCGGGGCCCGCGGCGGCTACCCGGCGGGACCGGCGGAACCAGCGGCACCGGCAGGAGTCTCCTTGCCCAGCCAGTGCAGGATCCCCGCCACGCTGGCGGCAGTGGAGCTGACGGTCTCGGTTCTCACGGCCAGGTCCGGGTCGCCGCCGGGGGCCAGCGCCCGGTAACGCTCCCGGGTGCGCTCGGCCACCATGGCCACAGCATGGTCAAGGTCAAGCCGGGCGTCGCGGGCGCGGCGGGTTTCCGCCACCCAGAGGTTCAGTTCCGCCGCCGATCGGTCCAGCGTCTCGGCCACGGCGGTCACCGGTCCGTAGTGGCTGAACAGCAGCCGGGACGGCGCCAGCGCGGCGAACATGCGCAGCGACCCCAGCGCGGTGGCAAGGTCGAAGTCGGGCGGCGGGGTCGCTGGCCGCAGGTCGCGGGTGTCCTGGATGAAGACCCCGGCCGCGTCACCCACGTAGAGGTCGCCGCTGGCCGAGTCGACCAGGCCGACGTGGTGCCTGGCGTGGCCGGGGGAGTAGTAGCTGCTGAGCCGCCGCCCGGCGCCGAGGTCGATGCTGCCTTCCCCGCCCACGGCCCGGATCCGGTCCGCGGCAACCGGCCTCATCTCCCCGAACAGCGTCTCCAGCGCGTCCCCGTAGACGCGGCGGGCACTGGCCATCAGTCGGCCGGGATCGGCCAGGTGCCGGGCGCCGCGCTCGTGCACGACGATCTCGGCGGCCGGGAACATGGCCGCGATGTCGCCCACGCCGCCCGCGTGGTCCAGGTGAATGTGAGTAACCACGACCGTCGCGAGATCCTGGCTGCCGATACCCAGGCCGGCCAGTGCGTCCCGGACGACCGGCGCGGACGGCGCGGTCCCGGTCTCGACCAGGCACGGGCGGCCGGCCCGGATCAGGTAGCTGGCGGTGATCTTGTCATGACCCGCCATCCGGGTATCGAGCTGGTACACCTCATGCCCCAGCCCGGTGACGCCGCCTGCCGCGGAACTGCCTTCAGCCCGGTTCATATGCTTATGCTTCCAGACGCGCCTCATATTTCGATGCCCTGGAAGACCTTACGGAGCGTCGCTAAAGGTACGGTTTTCAGCACTGAGGGTAGTACCGCGACGTCCGGACCCGCCGGTCACGGCAACCACGGGAGCTAGACACTGGTGAGCAGAACGCCTGGTACGAGCACCGCCGTGAGGCGGGGGCTCTCGGCGGTGGCCGCGAACGGCGCCAGCAGCCGGACCCGGCTGGCCCCGGTGACCCTGGCCATCGTCACCGCCACCGCCATCGCGCTGGGGCTGCGGTTCTACCAGCTGAGCAGGCCAGGCTTCCTGTTCGGGGTGACCGAGTACGACGACGGTACCGATTTCGGCAGCGCGATCCGCCTGGTCACCGGGGCGTTGCCATACCGGGACTTCATCATCGTGCAGCCGCCGGGCATCACGCTGCTGATGGTGCCCGCCGCGCTCTTCACCAAGGTGGCCGGCAGTTCCGGGGCGCTCGCCATCGGGCGCGTGCTCACGGTCCTGGCCAGCTCCGCCGGGGTGGTTCTGGCCGGCCTGCTGGTCCGCCACCGCGGCCTGCTGGCCGTCATGATCAGCTGTGGCCTGCTGGCGGTCTTCCCGGACAGCGTGCTGACAGCCAAGACCGTCTTGCTGGAGCCATGGCTGGTGCTGTTCTGCCTGGCGGGCGCGGTGGCCGCGTTCGACCGTGACCGGCTCGCCGGTAACCGCCGGCTGGCGGTCGCCGGCCTGCTGTTCGGATTCGCGGGGGCGATCAAGGTATGGGCGATCCTGCCCGTTGTCGTGCTGCTGATACTGGCCTGGCGGCGGCGCGGCCGGGCGGCGGGTACGTTCGGCGCGAGCGTCGTGGCGGGCTTCGTGGTCCCGGTAGTCCCGTTCGCCGCCCTCGCGCCGGTGACCTTCTACCGCGGCGTGGTCGTGGCCCAGCTGCTCAGGACCGACGTGACCAGGATCCCGCTCGGGACACGGCTGGTGGAAATGACCGGGCTCACCCACACCCCCGGCATCATGGCGGCCCTGCTCGGCCTGGTGTGCGGGCTGCTGATCGTGGTCATCGCCGGCTCCTGCGCGCTCGCCTCCCGGCTGACCCGCCGCGCGCCCGCGCCGCTGGAATGGTTCGCGCTCGGGTCGCTGGCCCTGGTGGCGGCCGCCTTCCTGTGGCCCGCCGACTTCTACTACCACTACGCCGCGTTCCTGGCGCCGTTCCTGGCGCTGTCGCTGGCGCTCCCGGTGGCCCGGCTGGCGGCCGCGCTCGCCGACCGGCGGCGGCCCCGGGCCGCGAGCGGACTGCGCGGCCCCGCGGCCCCGGCCCCCGGTAACATACCCGCCCCGGAGAAATCCGCCCAGGACGGTGCCGCTCCCGCACCCGCCGGCGGGCCGGCACCGGGCGGGCCCGCCCCGGACGGGTCAGTGCCTGCCGCTGACGGATCCGGGCGCGCCAGCAGGTCCCGGCTGCCGCGGCCCGGCCCCCGGTCGGTGGCCGCCCTGCCGTGGCTGGTGGGCGCGGTGCTGATCGCCTTCACGGCCCTTCAGGCGGCATCGGTGACCAGCCTCACCGCGGCTGTCCCTCCGTCCGAGATCTCCGCCGCGCGGCACGCGATCCGGCCGGGCGCGTGCGTGCTCGCCGATCAGGTGTCGTACGCGATGGCCGCCGACCGGTTCGTCTCCGACGTGCCGGGCTGCTCGCAGATGGTGGACGGGGTCGGCACCGACTACGCGCTGTCGCACGGGCGGAACGGGACCACCGGGGCCGCCCAGTCGGCCGCCGTCCGGGCGGTCTGGCAGAAAGCGTTCCGGTACGCCCAGTACGTGTGGCTGACCGGGCTGGCCTACCGCCGCATCCCGTGGACGCCGGGCCTGCACGCCTACTTCCGGGCCCACTTCGTCCCGGTAAGCAAGGGCCCCACCTTGCTGTACGCCCGCCGCGGGCGGCAGCGCTAGCGGCCGCCCTCAGCCCAGCTCGAATGTCCGCAGCACCAGGCCGGTGCGCGGCTTGGGGCCGAACGAGGTGGACTTGCGCGGCACCCGCTCGCCGCGGGCAGCAACCTCGCGCACCCGGTCCGCTGACAGCGGCGGGCAGATCACGGCGGTGCCGGCCGGCGGCTCCCCGGCCGCCCGCACCGCCGTCGCCAGGTCGTGGTGGATCTGCACCGACGGGTCGTCGTCCCGGATCCCCCACAGCCGCGCCAGCAGCAGTTCCTGCATCACCGACGCTGACAGCTCCCGCCACCGGGCCGAGCGCCCCGGCATGGCGGCCGCCAGCTGATCCGGGTCAGGGTCGGTGAGCAGGTGCACGTCGTCCTCGCCCGCGAGCAGGAAGGCCGGCCCGTTC
>DASQSC010000582.1:0-3939 GCA_035642555.1 Streptosporangiaceae bacterium
GCCCAGCTGGTGCACGCCACCGGCCTGGCGCGGCCGACCGCCCACCGCATCGCGGTCGCGCTGGAACGGCACCGGCTGCTCGCCCGGGATGGTCAGGGCCGGTTCATCCTCGGCCCGCGGATCGCCGAGCTCGCCACCGCCGCGGGCGAGGACCGGCTGCTGGCCATCGCCCAGCCGGTCCTGATCCAGCTCCGTGACCACACCGGCGAGAGCGCCCAGCTCTACCGGCGGCAGGGGGACAGCCGGATCTGCGTGGCGGCGGCCGAGCGCGCCACCGGCCTGCGGGACACCGTCCCGGTGGGCTCCGCCCTGCCCATGACCGCCGGGTCCGCCGCCCAGATCCTGCTGGCCTGGGAGGACCCGGAAAGGCTGCACCGGGCGCTGCGGGGGTCGGTGTTCTCCGCCACCGTCCTGGCCCAGGTCCGGCGCCGGGGCTGGGCGGCCAGCGTGGCCGAGCGCGAAGCCGGGGTGGCCTCGGTATCCGCCCCCGTCCGCGGCCAGGGCGAAAAGGTGGCCGCCGCCGTGTCGGTGTCCGGGCCGATCGAGCGGCTGACCCGGTCGCCCGGCAGGCTCCACTCGGCCGCAGTGATGGCCGCCGGCCAGCGCATCAGCGAGGCGCTCCGCCGCGCTGGCTAGCCTGGTTTCCCCGGTCGCGGCGTCGTCCCGTAGCATCCAGGAGGTCCGGCCCTGTCACCCGGGCCCGGCTGCCGCCGGGCTGGCCGCAGGTATGGCCCCCCGCAGAACCACGAGGACGCGCCCATGAAGATAGCCGTCGTCAAGGAGACCGCGCCTGGCGAGCGCCGGGTCGCGCTCGTTCCCGAGATGGTCCCGCGGCTGCACAAGGCCGGCCTGGAGGTGACGGTGGAAACCGGGGCCGGGGACGGCGCCTGGTTCGCCGACAGCGCCTACGCCGAGGCCGGCGCCGCGATCGCCAGCCGCGGCGAGCTGCTCTCGGGCACGGACCTGCTGGTGACCGTGACCAAGCCGGACGAGGCGCTGGTGTCCGGGCTCAAGCCGGGCCAGGCGGTGCTCGGGATGCTGAACCCGCTGGCCGACCCGGGGTACGCGGCCGCACTCGCCGACCGCGGGGTTACCGCGATCAGCCTCGACACGCTGCCGAGGACGCTGCCCAGGGCCCAGCCGATGGACGCCCTGACCTCGCAGGCGAACGTGGCCGGCTACAAGGCGGTGCTGGTCGCGGCCACCGCTTTCGGCCGGTTCTTCCCGCTGCTCATCACCGCCGCCGGGACCGCGCGGCCGGCCCGGGTGCTGATACTCGGGACCGGCGTCGCCGGGCTGCAAGCGATCGGGACCGCGCGGCGGCTGGGAGCGGTGGTCTCCGCCTACGACGTGCGTCCCCAGACCAGGGGCGAGGTCGAGTCGCTGGGCGCCTCGTTCATCGAGCTGTCCTCGGTCGGTACCGCCGCCGGCGAGGGAGGATACGCGCGGGCCCTGACCGATTCGGAACGGGAAGCCCAGCAGGCCGAGCTGACCGGTCACGTGGCGCGGCACGACGTAGTCATCACTACGGCGCAGGTCCCGGGCCGCAAGCCGCCGGAACTGCTCACCGCGGCCGCGGTGGCAGCGATGCCGGCGGGCTCGGTGGTGGTGGACATGGGAGCCGGCCCGCTCGGCGGGAACGTCGCCGGGTCGGTCGCCGAGCAGTCGACCGTGACCCGCAGCGGGGTGACGATCATCGGGGCGGGGAACCTGGCCGCCACCGTCCCCGCCGCCGCGTCCAGCGCGTTCGCGCGCAACGTCAGCGCGCTGCTGCTGCACCTTGCCGCCGACGGCGCGCTGGCCATCGACCCGGCCGACGAGATCCAGGCCGGAGTCGTCATCACCCACGACGGGAGAGTGATCCACCCCGCCACCGCCGCCCTGCTGGCCGGCGGCTCCACCGGAGGTGCACGGCAGTGACGAGCACGCTGCTTACCGATATCACCATTTTCGTGCTGGCCGTGCTGGTCGGCTTCGAGGTCATCAGCAAGGTCCCGGCGACCCTGCACACGCCGCTGATGTCAGCGGCCAACTCCATCCACGGGATCATCCTGGTCGGCGCGATGCTCATCGCAGTCACGGCGGACAACGCGCTCGGCTACGTGCTGGCCTTCATCGCGGCCGTGTTCGCCGCCATGAACGTGGTCGGCGGGTACGTCGTGACCGGCCGCATGCTCAAGATGTTCCACCGCCGCCCCGTCGCCGCCCCCGACCGGCGGGCAGCGGTCTCCGCCGACGGCCGGGAGGGCCCGGCGTGAGCGCGTTCACCTGGGTCACCCAGCTCATCTACGTGGCCGCCGCCGCCTGCTTCGTGCTGGGCCTGCACCTCATGAACAACCCGGCCTCCGCGCGCCGCGGCAACCAGGTGTCCACCGGCGGCATGGTCGTCGCCGTGGCGACCACGCTCGCGATCATCGTTCATGCCGGGCTGATCACCGCGACCGGATGGGCCGTCATGATCGCCGGGGCGCTGATCGGCGGCGCGGCCGGGCTGTACGCGGCGCGCACCGTGCAGATGACCGCCATGCCGCAGCTGGTCAGCGTCTTCAACGCGGTCGGCGGCGGCGCCGCCGCGCTGGTGGCGATCCACGACTACGTCAACCTGGCCGGCGCCAGCGCGGGCGTGCCCGAGGCCACCACCGTGACCACCCTGCTGGACGTGCTGATCGGCGCCGTCACCTTCTCGGGCTCGATCATCGCGGCCGGGAAGCTGCAGGGGCTCATCAATGCCGCGCCGGTCCAGTTCCCCGGCTCCCGGGTGGTGAACATCGCCATGGCGGTGATCGGCATCGGCGCGGCGATCTACCTGATCGTCACCCCCAGCGTCGGCGTGCTGATCATCGTCATCGTCGCCGCCCTGGTGTTCGGGGTGACCATGGTGATGCCGATCGGCGGCGCGGACATGCCGGTGGTGATCTCGCTGCTGAACGCGTTCACCGGCACCGCGGTCGCCATGGCCGGGTTCGTGATCGGGAACTGGGCGCTGATCATCGCCGGGGCGCTGGTGGGCGCCTCCGGTGGCATCCTCACCAAGCTCATGGCCGACGCCATGAACCGGTCCCTGCGCAACATCATGATCGGCGGGTTCGGCACCGGTGACGCCCAGCTGGCGGTGGCCGGCCCGGCCGGGGACGTGCGGTCCACCACCGCCGACGACGCCGCCATCCAGCTCGCCTACGCGCAGAAGGTCATCATCGTGCCCGGCTACGGGCTGGCGGCCGCGCAGGCCCAGCATCAGGTGGCCGAGCTCGCCAAGGTGCTGGAGGAGCGCGGGGTGGAGGTCAGCTACGCCATCCACCCGGTGGCGGGCCGGATGCCCGGGCACATGAACGTGCTGCTGGCCGAGGCCAACGTGCCCTACCCGCAGCTCAAGGAGATGGACGAGATCAACCCGGAGTTCCCGCGCGCGGACGTGGCACTGGTGATCGGCGCCAACGACGTCACGAACCCGGCGGCCCGGCGGCCGGGCACCGCCATCTCCGGCATGCCGATCCTGGACGTGGACAACGCCAGGAACATCATCGTGATCAAGCGCTCCATGGGCCACGGCTACGCCGGCATCGACAACGAGCTCTACACCAACCCGAAGACCAGCATGTTCTTCGCCGACGCCAAGACCGCCCTGACCGAGCTGACGGCCGCGGTAAAGACGCTGGTGGGCTAGGTACCGGGCGGGACCAGGTACCTGTACCCGGCCGGAATTGAGTACCAGGGCTCAGGCGGCGGCCGCCCCCGCGGCCGGAGGCTGGACGGCATGGAACAGACGACACCCATGGTGCCGGCACCGCCGTCCCCGTCCCGCCGCGCCGCGTCCCGCGGCGCCGGGCAGCGGTCGGTGTGGGCCGTCTTCGGCACGATCCTCGCCGTCCTGCTCGTCACGGCCGGGCTGGTGACGGCCGGCCTGTTCGTGGCGGTGTTCATCGCCCTGGCCAGTTTCGG
>DASQSC010000583.1:0-3409 GCA_035642555.1 Streptosporangiaceae bacterium
CCGGGTAGCCGTAGCCGCGCTCAGCCCACGGCAGCGGCCGGTCCTCGTGCAGCCCGTTGAGGTAGGAGCCAGGCAATCCGTGCGGCTCCCCTTCGTCCAGGTTGGCGCGCCAGCCGATGTGCCCGTTGGAGAGGGCGAAGATGGACTCCGTCTGGGCCAGCCGGAGCGGGTCGAGGCTGAGGCTGGTCTCGCGGATCGCCCACGGCTCGAACGTGAGCCCGAGATGCCTGATCATGCCCGGTCCAGCAGTTCGGCCAGGTCCGTTACCACCACGTCGGCCCCGTTCGATCGAAGGTCCGCTGCCTGCCCGGCCCGGTCGACCCCCACCACGCAGCCGAACCGCCCGGCCCGGCCGGCGGCCACCCCCGCCAGCGCGTCCTCGAACACGGCGCAGGAGCCCGGCTGCTGCCTGAGCTCCCGGGCGGCGGCCAGGTAGCTGTCTGGGGCCGGTTTGCCCGCCAGGTGCTGCTCGCGGGCAACGACGCCGTCGACGATCACGTTCACCATGCCGATGAGCCCGGCCGAGGTGAGCACGGCCCGGGCGTTGGCGCTGGCGGACACGACGGCGCTGGCGAGCCGGGCCTCCCGGACAGCGCGCAGGTAACGGACCGAGCCGGGGTAGGCCGCCACCCCGCCGGCCGCGATCCGGGCCTGCACCAGCGCGTTCTTCTGGCTTGCGAGCCCGTACACGGTCGGTGTCCCCGGCGGGTCGCTGTCGCTTCCCTCCGGCAGCGTGATGTCGCGCGACGCCAGGAAGGCCCTGGCCCCGTCGTCACGAGTCCTGCCGTCCACGTACCGGTCGTAGTCATTCACCGGGTCGAACGGCACGAACGGCTCGCCCGTCTGCGCCGACCGCTGCCGCAGGTAGCCGTCGAACATCTCCCGCCAGGCTGCCGCGTGGACGGTCGCGGTCTGCGTGAGCACCCCGTCCAGGTCGAACAGGCACGCCCTGGTCAAGTCCGGGATGCCGAGCACGGCATAAGCCTACGCGGGGAGGCGGTGTCAGCCGGCTCAGGGACGCAACGCGCGCGGCGGGTATCAGCCCGGCCCTGGCCGGGGAAGACCATGAGTGGCTGCCGTGCCGGGGCACCCGGGGGCCCGGGCCCGGGACCAGCGACCCTGCCAGGGGCGCGGGGCCGGTGCGGAAGCTGAGAACGGGTCCAGCGGCGGGCAGCCGGGCCCGGGAGCGAGGGGGGACGTTCCATGGCGATCACGGTGCTGTCCCGGCAGGCTGCCGAGCGGCTGGTGGGGGCGGCGACCGCCGCGCCGTCCGCGGACAACGCGCAGCCCTGGCGGTTCGTGGCCCGCCCGGCCGACCGGGTGATCGAGATTTACGCCGATCCGGCACGGACCCTCCGCCGGGGCGATCCGCGGGGCCGGGCCGTCCACGTCGCCTGCGGGGCCGCGCTGCTCAATCTCCGGCTGGCGATCGCCTGCTCGGGCGCGGAACCGGTGGCCCGGCTGCTGCCCGACCAGCGGAACCCGCTGCTGCTCGCCGCGGTCAGGATCGCCGGCCCGTACCGGGCCCGGCGCGGAGAGCAGGACCTGTACTCCGCCATCGGGCTGGCCAGCAACGGCTCGCGGCAGCCCGGGCGGCCGGGCCGGCCGCCCGCCCGCGGCCTGCTGCCAGCGCTGCTGGAGGCGGTAGCCATGGAAGGGGCGTCGCTGCGGCTGCTCGACCAGCCGGAGGCGCTGCGGATGCTGCAGGCCCTCGCCGCCGCCGACTGCACCGCCGGCCCCGCTCCCGGCCGGCTGGCTGAGCTGCACCGGTTCTTCGCCGGCCAGGTCCGGGGACGGGAAGCCGACGGGGGCCGGGCCCCGGCAGGGCCGGAGGTGCCCGGCGGCGGGCCGCAGCTGGCGCTGATCTCGACCCGCGGCGACGACCGCGTGAACTGGCTCCGGGCAGGCCAGGCGATGCAACGGCTGCTGCTGCTGGCTGCGCGCCGGGGCGTCGCCGCCGCCCCGCTCACGCCCGCGCTCGAACTGCCGCAGCCGGTGCTGCGGCCGGACCCGCAGCTGCCTGCCGGGCGGGCGGAGATCATGGTCCGGCTCGGCGGCGAACGCGGGAACCTGCCGCCGCGGCGGCCGCTCGCGCAGGTGCTGCGCTTCCTCAGCCAGCCAGCCCGGCCGGCCCGCGCCGGTGAGGCCGCGGCCAGCGGGGACCCGGAACTGATCCGCTCGCGGTTAGGTGGCGCGGATCCGGCGGCCGGTCACCACCACCGGCGTCAGCCGGATGTAGACGGCCCGGTTGCCGCCTGGCCACGGGGCGACCCCGAGCGCCTGCGCCTCCGCCAGCTCGGCCGGGTCGGACAGCACCCGGGCATGGCCGCTGACCATGACGCTCCAGCCCTCGCCGAGAGCCTCGTCCAGGTGATCTACCTCGAACGAGACCCGCTCCTGGGCCGCGCCCTCCGCCAGGCTGGTGCCCGGATCGGTGCGGAACACGATGTCGTCGCCGAGCATCCGGAAGTTCACCGGCTCGGCCACCGGTCCCCTGGACTCGCTGAACAGGAACCGGCCCACTCCCCCGGAACCGAGGTAGGCGCGGCACTCGGCAGCGCTCAGCGTGTCCAGCACCGGGCGCTGCCCGGGGGGCTGCTGCCCGGGCGGGAGGTCCATCCCCGCCCCGGCCAGGGCCGGCGTGCTGGTGCCGAGCGTGGCCGCCAGCCGGGCCAGCGCGGCCGGGGTGGGCGAGGCCTCCGGGCTTGTCTCCAGGTAGTGGAGGTAGCTGGCGGCCATGCCCGCCCCCGCCGCCGCGTCCTGCCGGCTCAGGCCCGCCCGCTCGCGGTGCTCCCTGATCCGCCTGCCCAGGTCGGTGCCGCCGTGCTCGGTGCTGGTCCCCATGCCGTCAACCCTAGTGGCCGGGCTGCCCGCCGGGCCGGCCAGCGTCCACCCGGCCCGGGGAGACCGCGGCCCGGCGGGGCGCCACCGTGGCCTCGCTGTGCTCTGGCTGCGGCAAGCCGAGCAGGTCATACACGGCCGAGCCGTCCACCGTCTCGTCCTCCTGCAGCATGCTGACGAGCTGATGCAGCTCGTGCTGGTGCTCCCGGAGCAGCCCGGTGGCGTGTTCCTCCGCCTCCCGGAGCAGCCGCGCCACCTCGCTGTCGATGGCCGCCTGGGTGGTCTCGGCGAACGGCCGGCTCGACATGCCGGGCCCGCCGCCGCCCAGGAACACCGACCCGCCCTCTGGATACCCGACCGGGCCGAGTTCCGGCGACAGCCCGAACTCGCGGATCATCTTGGTGGCCAGGTCGGTCGCCTGCGCCAGGTCATTGGCGGCCCCGGTGGAGCCCTGCCCGAACTCGACCAGCTCGGCGGCCCGGCCCGCCAGCCGCACCGCCAGCGTCTGGGTGAGGTAGTCCTCCCCGTACAGGTGCCGCTCGACCAGCGGCAGCTGCTCGGTGACCCC
>DASQSC010000584.1:0-18511 GCA_035642555.1 Streptosporangiaceae bacterium
GCGGCGGTCACGCCGCCCGCCGCGGGGCGCTGGTCAGGAACGTCGCGCTGAAGTCGGCGTCACCGTGCTGCCGGGCGCCCTCGGTCAGCCGCTGCGCGATCGTGGCCAGCAGCGGCAGGTCGAGGCCGCGGCTCCGGGCGGCATCCTCGATCAGCTCCGCGTCCTTGGCCGCCACCCGGAGCCGGAACGAGGGCCGGAAGTCCCGGTTGACCATGGCCTCGCCTTTCAGCCGAAGGTAGGGCAGATCCAGCGTGCCTCCTGCCAGCGCTTCGAACAGCAGGGCCGGGTCCAGCCCGAGCCCTTCGGCCAGCGCGATGGTCTCCGCGCCCGCCTCCACTACCGCGAGCACCCAGCTGTTGGTGACCAGCTTCAGGCGGGTGCCAGCGCCCGCCTCGCCGACCCAGATCGTCTTGGTCCCGAGCACATCCAGCAACGGCTGCACCCTCGGCCTGACCGCATCCGGGCCGGACCCGAGAATGACCAGCTTCCCCTGCTCGGCGGGCTGGCGGGTACCCAGCACCGGCGCGTCGGCGAACGTGACCCCCTGATCGGCGGCGAGCCTGGCGCAGTGCTCGGTGCCCTCCTCGCCGATCGTTCCCATCTGCAGCCAGACGGCCGAGGGAGCCAGGACCGACAGCACGCCACCGGTCCCGTCCATCGCCGAAATCAGGGCGCTGGTGTCGGCCAGCATGGTGAGCACGATGCCCGCGCCACGCGCGGCCCCGGCCGGCGTGTCAGCGATCCGCACGCCGTCGCTGGCCAGCGGGCCGGCCTTCTGCCGGGACCGGTTCCAGGCCCGCACCTCCAGCCCGGCCCGGGCCAGGTTGCGGGCCATGGGGAAACCCATGATCCCCCCCGCGCCCAGCACGGCGACCGGTCCGGCGGCGGTCATGACGCGCTCGGGGTTCTTTTCACAGCCGGTCACGGCATCCCCTCCTGACTGGGGCAGCGGATGCCGCCTGGCTACCCCCCGTCGCCGCGGCTACACCCGCCTGCCGCGGCGCGGCCGCCACGGGACCCTCCCGTTCCGGATGAAACGGCGGCGCGGGTCCCGTCAACCCGCGCGGTTGCTCGGGACCGCGGTCAGCAGCAGCGTGCTGTCCTCTTCCGCCCGCACCGCGTGGCGGGCGGGCGGGATCACCAGCAGGTCGCCGGTGCGCCCGTCCCAGGACTCGCCATCGGCGGCGAGGGTGATCCGGCCCGACAAGACGTAGAGAGTCGCCTCGCCCGGGTTGTCGTGCTCGGCCAGGGTCGCCCCGGCCGTGAGGGCGAGGACCGTCTGCCGCATCGTGTGCTCGTGCCCGCCGACCACGGTGGTGGCGGCGCGCGCGGCGGGTGCCTGCCTGGCAGCGGCCAGCTGCTGCCTGGCGACGGCTTCCAGCGAGTACTTCTGCACGTGTCCTCCTCAGCTCCGGCCGCCCCCAGCCAGCCCTAACCGCCGCCGAAGACGGTAAACGCGATGATGGCGGAAGACGCTGGTCAGCGCGACCAGGCGAGCCCTGGCGCGGCGGATCCGCGCAGCCGGCCCACGGTCGCCCGCAGCTCGGCCACCTCCCGGGTCAGGTCGGCGATGCGCTGCTCCGCCAGGTGCTGCTCGGCGCCCTGCACGGTCTGGCTGACCTGGCGTGCCTCGGCGATCTCGCGGATCCGGCGTAGTTCCGCGCGCAGCGACCGGAGCGGGTTCTCGCTGTCCGGCGCGCTGGCTGGCGGTGCCGGCGAGCCACAGTAGGCACACCGCGCGGGTTCGGTCACGGCTGCTCCATGCCGGAGGAAGGCCCGCCGGGCCCCGGCAGCCGGGGCTGCTCCGGGCGGGCAGGGCGGATAGGCCACTCGCTGTTGCTCACGCTAGGCAGGCCCGTGGGTGCGGGCAATGAGGCGAACCCCAAAACGAGCCTCCGGTTCTTGGGTGATGCCACAAGCGATATCCCCGCTGCGCATTCCCCGTGACAGTTGTGGCATGTACGGCCGTGACCAGGCCCGGCGGGGTGCTTGTGTGCCAGCACAAAGGGCGCGCGAGAAAGATTGTGCTCGCGGCTCGTGCTTTCCGCCCGCCCCGCTTGCACACTCGCCGGTATAGGGGCGTTTCGTGGCCCGATGGCCAGCGACACCGACTGGCACCTGGAGGACCGGGTCAGTGTCCATCAGCACAAGACCGTTGCCTTCGGCTAGCCGGACCGGCCCGGGGGAGCTCCCGCAGGCAGCCGGAGCGGGCGGCCCGCTGCCGGGCGTTCCCCGGCTGGCCGCCCGGCTGCTGTACCAGGTCCAGCGGCTGCTGGCGCCGAACGCTGGCTACCGCTGGCTGGCCCGCTGGACAGCGGCGTCCCCGGCGCGCACCAGGATCTTCACCGCGGCCGAGCGCGCCGCCAAGGCCCGCCTGTTCGGCTGCCAGATGTGCGGCCAGTGCACGCTGCCGGTCACCGGTTACGCCTGCCCCATGAGCTGCCCGAAGCAACTGCGGAACGGGCCCTGCGGCGGTGTCGGCGCGGATGGTTCCTGCGAGGTTTACCCGGCCATGCGGTGCGTGTGGGTGACGGCCTACGAGCGCGCCGAGAGCCAGGGCCGCGTCGCTGACCTGCGGCTGCTGCAACGACCAGTGGACCACCGGGAGCACGGCCGCAGCTCATGGGTTAACTACTGGCTGGGCCGTGACGAGGGCCTGTGGACCGCGGATGACGGCCTGGCGGCCGCCCCGCAGATCTGGCGGGCGGGGCCGCCATGAGCTCTGGCAACGGCCGGGCCGCGATGGCCGGCGCGGACCAGGCGGACGGCTGGGAGCCGGATGCGCTCCGCCGCCGGCTGCAGTCCGGCGCGCAGGCGGTGACGGCCGAGATCGGCCCGCCCCGGGGCGCAGACCCGGCCGCGATCGGGCGCAAGGTCGAGCCGCTGCGCGGCTGGGTCGACGCGGTCAACATCACCGACAACCAGAGCGCGCACACCCGGATGTCGAGCTGGGCGGGCAGCCTGTTCGCGCTCGCCGCCAGGGTGCCCCCGGTGATGCAGGTGACCTGCCGGGACCGCAACCGCATCGCGCTCCAGTCCGACCTGCTGTCGGCAGCGGCCCTGGGCATCCCCAACGTGCTGCTGATGACCGGGGACCACCCCCGGTTCGGTGACCACCCGGAGGCCAAGCCGGTCTTCGACCTCGACAGCGTGCAGCTGCTGTGGGCCGCGCGGACCATGCGCGACGAGGGCCGGCTGTTGTCCGGCCGGACGCTCGACCCGCCGCCGGGCTGGTTGATCGGCGCGGTAGAAAACCCGTTCGCCCCGCCATCAGCGTTCCGGGCCGCGCGGCTCGGCAAGAAGGCCGCCGCCGGCGCCGAGTTCGTACAGACCCAGTACGTGTTCGACGTGCCCGCGTTCGGGCGGTGGCTGGCGGAGGTCCGCGACCTCGGGCTGGATCAGCGGTGCCGGATCCTGGCCGGGGTCGGGCCGATCAGGTCGCTGCGGGCGCTGGCTCACCTGCAGCGGGGCGTGCCCGGGATCAGCGTGCCGGACGAGATCGGCCGCAGGCTGCACGGGGTGCCGCCGGACCGGGTCGCCGACGAGGGCCTGCGGCTGTGCGCCGAGATCATCCAGCAGCTGCTGGCGCTGCCCGGGGTGAGCGGGGTCCATGTCATGGCGCCGGGGTTCGAGCACGGCATTCCCGCCATTCTGGAGGCCGCGGGCGTGCCGCCGCGCCCGCGGCTGCCGCCTGCCGTTCCGGCTCCGGCGGCGAGCAGTCAGGAGAGGAGCGGGCATGCGGATTGACGTCCGCCCGGTGGCCAGGCTGCGCGGGCCGAGCCCGGTCAACGTCCCGGCCGCGCTCGCGCCGCTGCTGGATGCGCTCCGCGATACCAGCACCGACCTGGCCCAGGTGCGGATCGTGTGTGACTGGATCCAGTACCGCGGCAACTTCGCCGAGCCGGTGAGCTGCCGGCCGGTGCTCGCCGAGCACCCGGCGGCGCGCAGGCAGGCCGTCGGCAAGCACCCGGACGACACCCTGGAGATCGCCCTTGACCTGCGCCGCTGCGGCGAGGCCGAGCTGACGGCCGGCGCCGTCAAGGAGGCGCTCGGCACCTACGCAGATCCCGCCGCGGCGGGCCGCACGATGCTGGAGCCGTGGGGGCCTGCCAGCGACAGCTGTATCTGGCGGTTCAACGCGCTGTACTGGCAGGCGCTGTCGGGGTGGGAACAGGCCACCGGCCGGGAGTACGAGCAGGCGCTACCGGGCGGGCAGAGCGACGCCCGCCAGGCCGATCCGGTGCGGGAGCTGATCGGCGAGCTGTTCCGGGTATGGGACGAACTGGACGCGCGCCATGCCCTGCCCGAGGAGCTGTACGTCGTGGAGCTGGGAGTCGGCAACGGCAACCAGGCATGCACCTGGCTGGACGCGTTCGCTGAGCTCGACCGGGTGCACGGGCGCGACTACTACCAGCGGCTGCACTACCTCATGGGTGACTACTCGGCGCACGTGCTCGACCGGGCCCGGCAGGCGGTGGCCCGGCACGGCGACCGCGTCAACACGCTCGTGCTCGACGCCACCCGGCCCCGGCTCACCCTCGGCTTCCTGCGCGGCAAGGCGTTCTGCGTCTACATCTCGAACGTGTACGACAACCTTCCCACCGACGAGCTCGCGTTCCTGGCCGGCCGCCCGTACCTGGTGGAGGTGCGCGGCTACCTGCGGGACGAGGACGCGGCCCGGATCGCGCGCAGCTACCAGGCCGAGCCGGGCGACCTGCCCGGCGTCATCGAGCGGCTGCTGCGGCTGGGCCCGGACCTGCTGGCCGAGGCGGCGCCCGGCCGCTTCGCCGAGCCGGCCGGCGCGGTGTCGCTGTGGCGGGACGTGTGGGGCGCGCTGCGACTGGCCGAACGGTACACGCCGCTGGCGGGACTCGATGCCTACCAGGTCTCGCCCGGTGTGACCGGGGAGATTCTGCGGCCGCTGCTGGAGAGCAGCGGGGACATCCGGATGCACGTCAGCAACGGCGCGCTGGCCAGCTTCGCGGGAACCCTGCCGCTGCTGCACCCGTTCGGCCGGCTGATCTGCCATGACCTGTTCGTCACCGGGCCCGGCCAGTACCACGCCGGGTTCCGCGGCCCCGGCAAGTACGATGGCTCGGTCGTGAACTGGGTGAACGGCCCGCTGCTGCAGCTCCTGGGCAACCGGCGGGGCTTCGACGTGCGGATCGAGCCGTTCAGCGGCCGGCCGTCGGCCAACGTCAAGACACTGACCGCGCAGGTGCGCGGATGAGCGGCTGGCCCGGCCTGCTGCCCACCACGGTGGTCGGCTCGTACTCGGTGCCGGAATGGCTGGAGCGGCTCAAGAACGACTACTACCAGCGCCGGATCAGCGCCCAGCACCTGAACGAGATCCACGAGGTCGCCATCAAGGCGGCGCTCAAGGACCAGGAACTCGCCGGGCTCGACATCGTCTCGGACGGCGAGCTGCGCCGCGACAACGACATCGACTACCTGCTCGCCCGGATCCCCGGCATCGAGATCGCCCACCGGGCCAAGACCGACTACTACGACTACTACGACGCCCGGCTGGCCCGCCCGCTGCCCGAGCCCGGCGGCGTGAGCCTGGGCCTGGCCGCCGACTTCGCGTTCACCAGGCAGCACACCAGCCGCCCGGTCAAGTTCTCCTTCACCGGGCCGTTCTCGCTGTCCCGGCAGATCGGCAACGGGGCCTACCCGGACCAGGCGGACCTGGTACGCGCGCTGGCGCGGTGGCTCAATGCCGAGGCCAGGGAGCTGGCCGCGGCCGGGGCGGGGCTGCTGCAGATCGACGAGCCGCTGCTGGCCGGGTACCCGGAGCAGGCGGAACTGGCGGTGGAGGCCGTCAACATCGTCACCGCGGAGGTGCCGGCGGCCTGGGCGCTGCACGTCTGCTACGGGAACCGGTACGCCCGGCCGTTGTGGGAGGGCCACTACGACTTCCTGTTCCCGGCCGTGCTGAGCGCGAACGTCGATCAGCTGGTGCTGGAATTCGCCCGGAAAGGCCCCGGTGACCTGCGGCTGCTGCGGGAATTCCGGTGGGAACGTACGGTCGGTCTTGGTGTTATCGACGTGAAGACGGCGGAAGTGGAAACAGCGGACCTGGTAGCGTCGCGCATCCGGCGCGCGCTCGAATTCGTGCCCCCCGAGCGGGCGGTGGTGAACCCGGACTGCGGGCTGCGTCACCTCCCGGCCGAGGTGGCGCGGGCCAAGCTGGGCGCCATGGTCGCCGGGGCCGCGCAGGTGCGGGCGGAGGTGGCCAGCCGTCCGGCCGGCCAGCAGCGCCGCGGCGGGTTGCCGCCGCCGGCAGAAGGGAATGGGTCAGTGTCACCGGCCGCCCGGGCCGGGTCTCGATCGCCTCGGAACAAGACAAGGATGAGCCCATGAGCACGCGGGACGACAACGGCTTCGTTTTCACCTCGGAGTCGGTGACCGAAGGTCATCCGGACAAGATGGCCGACCAGATCTCCGACGCCGTGCTCGACGCGGCGCTGGCGCAGGATCCCGGCTCCCGGGTGGCCTGCGAGACGCTGCTGACCACCGGCCTGATCGTGGTCGCGGGCGAGCTGACAACCAAGGCGGTGCTGGACTACTCCCGGATCGCCCGGGACTGCGTCCGTGATATCGGGTACGCCACCGGCGACTTCGGGTTCGACTGCGAGGCGGTCGGGGTGATGGTCGCGCTGGACAAGCAGTCGCCCGACATCGCGCAGGGCGTCGAGGCGTCCCACGAGGCGCGCGGGGCCGCTGGCGGTGACGACTACGACCGGGCCGGCGCGGGCGACCAGGGGATGATGTTCGGGTACGCCACGAACGAGACCCCCGAGCTGATGCCGATGCCGATCACCCTGGCGCACCGGCTGGCGCGGCGGCTGGCCGAGGCGCGCTCCAGCGGCCTCATTCCATACCTGCGGCCGGACGGCAAGACGCAGGTGACCGTCCGCTACGACGGCGACGGGCGGCCGGTCAAGCTGGAGAAGGTGCTCATCTCCACCCAGCATGCCGAGGGCATGGAGGACAAGCTGCCGGACGCGCTGTGGAGCGAGGTGGTCACCCAGATACTCCCCGGCGGCCTGTATGACCCGGGCGAGCTGCGGGAGGAGTTCTACGTGAACCCGACCGGCCGGTTCGTGGTCGGCGGCCCGGCCGGCGACGCCGGGCTGACCGGGCGGAAGATCATCGTGGACACCTATGGCGGCTTCGCCCGCCACGGCGGTGGCGCGTTCTCCGGTAAGGACCCCTCCAAGGTGGACCGGTCGGCCGCCTACGGTGCCCGCTACGTGGCGAAGAACATCGTGGCCGCCGGGCTGGCCGACCGGGTCGAGGTCCAGGTCGCGTACGCGATCGGGATGGCCCGGCCGTTCTCGCTGCTGGTCGAGACGTTCGGCACCGAGAAGATCAGCCGTTCCGCCATCTTGGACCTGGTCAAGCAGAACTTCGACCTGCGGCCCGCGGCGATCATCGACCACCTGGAACTGCGCCAGCCGCGCTACCGTGCCACCGCCGCCTACGGGCACTTCGGCCGGGACGAGCCGGAGTTCACCTGGGAGCGGACCGACAAGGCCGAGACGCTGCGCCGCCAGGCCGGACTCGGCTAAGCGACGAGCCCGGCTAAGAGAGGAGTGCCAGACGTGCGTGTCGCCGTCAGCGGGTCCATCGCGTCCGACCACCTGATGACGTTTCCAGGCAGCTTCACCGAGCACCTGATCGACGGCCAGCTGGACCGGGTGTCGCTGTCGTTCCTCGCGGACGAACTGCAGATCCGGCGCGGCGGGGTGGCTGCCAACATCTGCTTCGGGCTGGGGGTACTCGGCCTGTCGCCGCTGCTGGTCGGCTCGGCCGGGGCCGATTTCGGCGAGCACGAGGCCTGGCTGAGCAAGCACGGCGTGGACACCGGCGGGGTGAGGATCTCCGAGTCCAAGCACACCGCCCGCTTCGTCTGCACCACCGACCAGGCGGGGAACCAGATCGCGACGTTCTACGCCGGTGCCATGGCCGAAGCCGGCCAGATCAGCCTGGCCGAGGTCGCCGAGCGCGCTGGCGGTTTCGCGACGGCGGTGATCAGCCCCAACGATCCGCAGGCCATGCTGGCGCACACCGCCGAGTGCCGGGACGCCGGGCTGGACTTCCTGGCCGACCCGTCCCAGCAGCTCCCGCGGGCCGACGAGGCGATGGCCCGGGCGCTGGTGGACGGCGCGGCCGGGCTGTTCACCAACGAGTACGAGCGGTCGCTGCTGGAGCAGAAGACCGGCTGGGACCAGCGGGACATCCTGGACCGGGTCGGTTTCTGGGTCACCACCCACGGCCCGGACGGCGCAACGGTCGCCCGCAAGGGCGAGCCCGTCGTCCGGGTCCCGTGCGTGCCAGCGCGGCAGGCGGCGGACCCGACCGGGGTCGGCGACGCGTTCCGGGCCGGCTTCATCGCCGGCACCGCCTGGGGCCTGGGCGACCTGCGATCGGCGCAGCTCGGCTGCGCGCTCGCCACGCTGGCGCTGGAGGCGGTGGGCCCGCAGGAGTACGCCTTCGACCAGGCGGCCCTGCTGCCGCGGCTGGCCGCCGTCTACGGCGACGACGCAGCCGCCAGCCTGGAGCCGCACCTGCCGGCCGTTTCGCCCGCCTGATTCCAGGCGGTCCCTGGCCGGGGTGAAGCCCCCGGGGCACCGCCGCGGGCGGCCCCGCGCTTCCCCGCGGCCAGTACGATGAGCCCCGTGCCCAGCGGAGCGGGAATTCCGGCGGGCGGCCCCCCGCTGGACGCCGGAACCTGGATCGCGACGCTGCGCGTCCGGCAGGGCCTGACCCGGCGTGAGCTCGCCGACCGCGCCCATCTGCCCTACGCGTTGCTGACCAGGGTCGAGGCTGCCGTGGAGCTGACGCCGCCAGCGGTGATAGCCGCCTGTGCCCGGGCACTCGGCGTCGCCCCCGGCTTGCTGGCCGGGCCGTACCTGCCCGGTTCCGACAGTGATCTCGAAATCGCGGCGGCGGAGCGGATTCGCGCCGGGCAGGACGTGCTCGCTCTGCCTCCGGACGAAGCTGCGGTGGCCCGGCCGCTTCCCGAACTGGAAGCCGAGCTGCGGCAGGCCGCCAGCTGGACGGAGGAGGCCCGCTACGACGAGGCCGCCGTCATGCTGCCACGGCTGGTCACCGACCTCCGGCTGGCCGTCCTCACCCTCACCGGCGATGACAAGCAGCGGGCGCGCCGGTGGCTCGCCGAGGCCAACCGCCTCGGCTTCCAGGCCGCCGCTGGTGTCACCCTGGCTCGCGCCGCCGCCGCCGTCAGCGACCGGTTAGCGCCCAGCCCGCCGCGCCCCCAGGGCCACGTCGCCGTCGGCGGCAGCCTGCCGCGTTCCCGGCCAGGCGCGCACATGCCGTCCCGGATCGCCCTGCTGGCCTGCGGTGCGCTCGGTTCGCTGGCCGGTCTCGGTCTCGCCAGGCTGTACTTCAGCGGGAATCTGGGCCTGCTGATCCTGGGCGGCTGCCTCGGAGTCGCGGCGGCCTGGTTCCTGCACTGGCTGCGGGCGGCGTACGGGGCCGGCGACCCGGTCACCCTGACAGCCGGGTACGGCTTCCTCGGCTTCCAGTCAGCGATCCTGGTATGGGCGGTGAGCACGGCGCACGGCATCTGGGTCTGGGTGACGGTCGCCTGGGTGCTGTCCTGGTGCATGAACGCCGCTGGCGGTCGCCACCCGTTCGGGCGGGCCGCCAGCTACGGCTACCTCCTGATCATCACGATGATCCTGCTGTACCGGCTGACGTACCTGCACCTGTCCTGGTGGTACGTGCCGGCCTGGGCCGCCGGCGCGGTGGTGCTCGGCTACCTCTTCCCGCGGCTGCCCAGGCCAGCCCGCAAGTTCCCGGCCCCCGGCACGGGGGCCGTGGTGTCCGTGCTGTACGCCCTGCACCTGCCCTGGTGGCTAGTATCGCTGGGCGGTGCGTTGTGCGGGGTGGTGTACCTGTTGCCGGGGCTCTCCTTGCCGCCAGAGTTTCCCGGCGACTTCGACGACGTTTTCCCGCCGGTCACGCTGCACTCATGACCGCGGCGCAGCGGGCTGGCGGGTCATGGTCTGAGGTCAGCGGGCGGGCTCGGACAGGAACAGGGACCGCGGCTTGAGGTAGGAGCCCAGGCACTCGGGGCCGTAAGCGCCGTGCTGGCTGCTGGCCTGGCCGCCCCAGGGGGAGCCGAGGTCGGGGACGTAGACGTTGACGCCGAACGTCCCGGTGCGGATGGTCCGGGCGAGGTCGAGCCCGTGCTCGGGGTCCGCGGTCCATACGCTGCCGGCCAGCGCGCAGCCGGAGTCGTTGGCGATGGTCACCGCCTCGGCCTCGGTCGCGTACCCGATCACGGTCACGACCGGGCCGAACACCTCCTGCGCCGCGGCCGTGGCGCGGGGCGGGGCCGCCAGCACCGTGGGCTCGTAGTAGTAGCCGCGGACCGGCGCTGCCGGGCGCCGGCCACCGGCGATGACCTGGGTGCCGCTGGCGGTGCTGGCGGTCACGTAGGACTCCACCCGTGCCCGCCGCTGCGGCGTGACCAGCGGCCCCAGGGTGATGTCCGGGTCCATCGGGTCGCCCAGCACCAGCGCCGCCGCCTGCTCGGTCAGCCCCGCCACGACGTCGTCGAACCGGGATCTGGGCGCCAGCACGTGGGCCGCGGCGAAGCAGGTCTGTCCCGCGTTCTCGAACGCCAGCCGGCCGAGTTCGGCGCACGTGCCCGCCAGGTCCGCGTCTGCCAGCACGATCGCGGCCGACGTCCCGCCCAGTTCCAGCGTCACCGGCTTGAGTGACTCGCCGCAGGCCACCGCGATCCGGCGGCCGACCGGCGCGGGCCCGGAGAAGGCGACCTTGTCGACGCCGGGATGGCGGGCGAGCATCTCGGCCACCTCATTCGAGCCGGTGACCAGGTTGAAGACCCCCGGCGGGAAGTCGGCCGCCTCGAACGCCTCCGCCAGCACGTAGGCGCTGAGGGAGGTCTGCTTGGCCGGCTTCAGCACCACCGTGCAGCCGGCCGCCAGCGCCGGCGCGAGCTGGGAGAACGCGATCGCCATCGGGTAGTTCCATGGCGTGATCACGGCCGCCACGCCCACCGGCTCGTGCCGCACCACGGTGTGGCCGCGGAACATGAC
Organism: Streptosporangiaceae bacterium; assembly: GCA_035642555.1. GTDB lineage: Bacteria > Actinomycetota > Actinomycetes > Streptosporangiales > Streptosporangiaceae > JAIRTY01. Next base: position 11,097 of record DASQSC010000584.1, read on the forward strand.
CGCCGCCCGGATCTCCTCCGGCTGCAGCGACCGCGCCAGCCCGGCGTAGTAGCGCAGGGCGGTGACCGGGTTGCCCGCGTTGTGCGCCCGTGACGCGGCGATGGGCATGCCCATCTCGCTGGTCACCAGCGCGGCCATGTCATCGCCGCGGTCCGCGAGGGCCTTGGCCAGCCGTTCCATGGCGTCGGCGCGCTCGGCCTGGCCGGCCCGCGGCCACGGCCCGGCGTCGAAGGCCTGCCGGGCCGCCCGCACCGCGACATCCACGTCCCGGGCGACCGCGGCCGGGGCCGCGCCGATGATGGTCTCGGTGGCGGGGCTGGCGACCGTGATCGCGTCGGGTGACGCGGACGGCAGCAGGGACCCGCCCGCGTAAATGTCCCGGTATTCGAGCACCCGAGGCCGCCTTCGACCGAAGCGGTAACTTTCCTGAAATGTGCGCAGGGCGCTCCCGGGTTGTCAAGGCGGCCGGCACTGGCGTCCCATCGGCGGCCGGCAGGGGCGGCCCCATCGGCCCAGGCTGAGCCCGGCCGGGCCGGGCCGGATCTTGCCGCGCGCCAATTCCGGATTCGGGCCATATGCTGGATTGTTGTGACGGAAAAGCCCGCCGCTCACCCCGGCCCGCAGCGCGACCTGGGCCGGGAGAACCTCGTGCTCCGGGAACTGGTGACGGTGTACCGGCAGCTGTCGGGGCTGGCGCTGCAGGATGCCGACCTGGCCACCGTCACCCAGTTGCTGGCCGACCGGACCTCGGCGACGGTGGCCGTGGTCAGCTCCGTCATGGACATGATGGCGGCCGCCTCTCCCGGCGCGCCGCCCGAGAAGGCCGCCCGGATCGTCAGCGAGGCCGTGGTGCACCCGCGGCTCGGCCAGGTGCTGCGGGCCTCGCGGCAGGGCCACCGGCCGCTCTGGCTGCCCAGCGTCGGCGGCATGCCCGCCATCATCGTCGCCCCCATCCTGGTCGGGGACGAGGTGCCGGCCCACCTGATCACCCTGGACCCGGCCGAGAAGAGCGCCGAGGAAGACATGAGCCTCCTGGTCACCGAGCATGCGGCCACCATCTGCGGGGTGATACTCGGCCGGGAGCGGGTGGTCGCGGCCGCCGCCCGCCGGGTCCGGGACGACCTGGTCGAGGGCCTGCTGCTAGGGCGGGGCCGGGACGACGCCGAGACCGGCCGCTGGGCCGCCCATCTGGGCTACGACGCCGGCCGCGACCACGACGTGATGGCGATCGCCTTCACCGTGCCGCCCGGCCGCCCGGAGCCGGCGGCGGACGCGCTGCGGCAGCGGATCCGGGACGTCATCGAGCACTTCTTCACCACCCGGGTGCCCGACGTCATCATCTCGGCGCGGGAGGACGAGGTGGTGCTGGTGGCGGCGGTGCCGGACGGGCAGCACGCCGACGGCATGGACCCGCGCCGGCTCGGTGCCACCTGCGTCGCCCGGCTGGCGGAGCTGTTCCCTGACACCAAGACCGTGATCGGCATCGGCGGGGCCTGCCGGGAGCCGCGCGAGATCGCCCGCTCCTACGAGGAGGCGCACCGCACCATCGAGACGCTGCGCCGCCTCGGCCGCACCGGGGCCGTCAGCGCGTTCTCCGACCTCGGCATCCACCGGCTGCTGCTGCAGGTCCCGGACCTGTCGGAACTCCGGGAGTTCGCCGACGACGTGCTCGGCAAGCTGTGCCGGGACGAGCGCGACCGGCGGACCGAGTATCTCGCCACCCTCGCCTGCTACCTGCGCGAGAACGGCAGCCCGCAGCGGGCCGCCAGGTTCCTGCATGTCCACCCCAACACCGTGGCCTACCGGATCAAGCGGATCGAGGAGATCACCGGATTGTCGCTGGCCAGCTACACCGACCGGCTCACCACCCAGGTCGCGCTCGAGATCCTGGAAGCCCTCGGGGACTCCCCGTGACCGGGTTCGGCGAGGCACTCGGCAAGCGGTTGCTGCTGTGCGACGGCGCCATGGGCACCATGCTGCACGCCTCGGGCTGCGCGCTGGACCGGGCGCTGCCGGAGGTGAACCTCACCGACCCGGCGCTGGTGGCCACCATCCACGAGAGCTACCTGTCCGCGGGCGCCGACGTCATCCAGACCAACACGTTCGGGGCGAACCGGCTATGGCTGGCCGGCCACGGCTACCCGGACAAGGTGGCGGAGATCAACCGGGCCGCGGTCCGGATCGCCCGCAAAGTGCGGGAGCACAGCAGGCGGGGGGTGTTCATCGCGGGCTCGGTATCGCCGGCGGTGACCGCCCGGCAGCGCCGCCAGGTGGGCGCCGGGGAGCGGATCGACGCGATCGCGGAGCAGGTGCAGGCGCTCGCCGCGGAAGGCGCCGACCTGATCATCCTGGAGACGTTCGGCTACCTCGACGAGCTCGCCGAGGCGGCGGCCGCCGCCAGCGAGAACTGCGGCCTGCCGATCGTGGCCCAGGCCACATTCGCCGACGACGGGCGCACCCTCGGCGGCGAGACGCCGCGCGAGGTCGCCTCGGTGCTCGGCGAGCTACCGGTGACGATGATCGGCGCGAACTGCACCACCGGGCCGCAGCGGATGCTGGCCGTGGTGGAGAACCTGGTCCGCTCCAGCCAGCTGCCGGTTAGCGCGCTGCCGAACGCCGGCCAGCCACGCCGGGTCGGCCAGGGCCGGTTCGAGTTCAGCATCGACAGCGCCTACTTCGCCCGCTACCTGCGCCGGTTCGCGGAGGAGGGCGCCGCCATGGTGGGCGGCTGCTGCGGCACCACTCCCAGCCACATCGAGGCCGCCGCAGCCAGCCTGGCCGGGCTCGGGGCCGGGGGCGGCCGGGGCCCGGCGCGCCCCGCCCGGCAGCCCGCCCGCGACCAGGCCGCCGCCGCGCCGGGCGTGCTGGCCGCCCGGCTCGCCAGCGGTGAGTTCGTGATCGCCGCGGGCATCCCGGCCGCCGACGGCGGCGCCGCTGCCGAGGCCACCGACACCGTGATCGCCCTCCGCGACCAGGGCGTGGGGCTGTTCGCCGTCACCGCGCCCGACAACCCGCGCGCCCACCGGGATTCGCTCGGCATGGCCGCCCACCTCCAGCAGCGCGCCGGGGTGGAGGCCATCGTCACGATGACGACCTGGGACAAGACCATCATGACGTTGCAGGCGGACCTGCTTGGCGCGCACGCGCTCGGCATCCGCAGCATCGTCTGCGAGACCGGGAACCCGCCGGTGCTCGGCGATTACCCGGCCGTCGACGGGGTCTGGGAGGTCGACTCGCTGGGCCTGGTCAGCTTGCTGGCGGGGCTGAATGCGGGCCGGGACCTGGACGGGCTGCCGCTGACCACCAGCACCGGCTTCTGCATCGGCAGCCGGATCAACCCCGGCGCGCCGGACCTGGCGGCGGAGACCGCCCGTGCCAAGGCGGAGGTCCAGGCGGGCGCGCAGTTCCTGATCACCCGGCCGGTCTACGACCTGGCGGCGCTGCGGCAGATGACCGAGGCGCTGGCCGCCGACCAGGTGCCGGTGCTGGTCTCGGTCACGCCGCTGCGCAGCTTCGAGGAGGCCGACTACCTGGCGCACGAGGTGCCGGACGTGTGCATCCCGGCCGCGACCCTCAGGGCGCTGTCACGGGCCGGCCACGGCGCGGCCCGCCAGGCAGGCCTGGAGCTGGCCGCCGGCCTGCTGCGGGAGGCGCGCCCGCAGGTCAGCGGCGTGGTGGTGACGGCGGGCGAGGACGATCAGGCCGTGCTCGGGCAGCTGGTTGCGGCATTGGGGTGATCACTGGAAAGGTGTGGGCTGTCCACAACGGTGCCCGGCGTGCCTTGTGGCATGGGCCGTTGCCAACCGGCGGCGAACGCGTCAGGGTGTGTCCACACGTCCGCTCCGGTGCATCGTGGCCTGGGCGGATGAGGCGCGCGGCGGCACGGTGCTGCGGACGCGAGAGCTGGAGACCGACAACGACGGAGGCCACATGAGCATCCTGGGCACCCGGGTGGTGCGGACCGAGGACCCGCGGCTGCTGACCATGGGGGGCACTTACGTCGATGACCTGCAGGTACCCGAGCTGGCCGGGGTGGCGCAGGTTACGTTCGTGCGCAGTCCGCTGGCGCATGCCAGGATCACCGGCATCGACGCCGACGCCGCCCGCGGCGAGCCCGGCGTGGTGGCGGTGCTGACCAGCCAGGACCTGGACGATCTGCCGCCCCCGCCGCCCGACGGCGGCGGAGGCGGCGGCGAGGCGCCGGCGCCGCTCGGCGGCCCGTGGGCGGAGCCGCTGCTGGCCACCGACCGGGTCCGGTACGTCGGCGAGCCGGTGGCGATGGTGATCACCGACGGCCGCTACCTGGGCGCCGACGCCGCCGAGCTGGTCGCCGTGGACTACGACCCGCTGCCGGTGGTGGTGGGGATCGGTGCCTCGCTGGCCGGCGGCACCCTGCTGTTCCCCGACGCCGGCACGAACGTGCCCGTGACCAAGCGCACCGAGTCGCCCGACGACTCCCCGTTCGATGGCTGTGAGGCCGTGGTCGAGCAGCAGATCGTGAACCAGCGGGTGGCGCCGGTACCGATGGAGGGCCGTGCCGCCGCCGCGGCCTGGGCGGACGGCAACCTCACCGTCTGGACCAGCACCCAGAACGCGCACATCGCCAAGTTCATCCTGGCGGGCGCGCTGGGCGTCGCCCCGGACAACGTGCGGGTCGTCGCGCCGGACGTGGGCGGCGGGTTCGGCGCCAAGATCGGCACCGAGCGGGAGGCGATCGCGGTGGCCTGGGCCGCCCGCCGTACCGGCCGGCCGCTGCGGTGGGTGGAGACGCGCAGCGAGAACCTGGTCGGGATGACGCACGGGCGGGACCAGATCCACCACATCAAGATCGGCGGGAACCGGGACGGGAAGATCCTGGCCTACCGGATCGGCGTGACCCAGGACACCGGGGCCTATCCGCGGGTGGGCGGGTTCCTGCCCATGCTCACCTGCCTGATGTCGACCGGGGCGTACGACATCCCGGCGGTCCAGACCTCATACCGGGTGGCGGTGAGTAATACCACCCCTGTCAACGCCTACCGCGGGGCCGGGCGGCCGGAGGCCACCGCCGCCATCGAGCGGGCCGTCGACCTGTTCGCCGCCGAGATCGGCCTGGACCCGGCCGAGGTGCGGCGCCGCAACCTGGTGCCGCCGGACAAGTTCCCGTTCGCCACCCCGACCGGCGCCCTGTACGACACCGGCAAATACGCCGAGGCGCTGGACAAGGTGCTGGCCGCTGCGGACTACCAGGGGCTGCGCGCCGAGCAGGCCCGCCGCCGCGCCAGCGGCGACCCGGTCCAGCTCGGCATCGGGCTGTCCACCTACGTGGAGATCACCGCACCGGATCCCGGGGCCGGGGAGACCGCCCGGCTGGAAGTGAAGCCCGATGGCACGGCAACCGTCTACACCGGCAGCTCCGCCCACGGCCAGGGCCACCACACGGCGTGGGCCATGCTCGTCACCGACGAGCTGGGCATCCCGATGGACCAGATCACCGTGATCCACGGCGACACCGGGGTGATCCCGGCCGGCACCGGCACCTACGGGTCACGGTCGCTGCAGCTCGGCGGGTCCGCCGTGCACAAGGCCGCGCTGGAGGTCAAGGACGAGGCCCGGCGGGTGGCCGCGCAACTGCTCGAGGCCAGCGAGGACGACCTGGAACTGGACACCGATCAGGGCCGGTGGCAGGTGCGGGGCGACCCGGCTTCGGGGGTGACCTGGGGCCAGGTGGCCGGCCAGTCCGAGGATCAGCAGCTGGTCGCCGACGTGCTGTTCAAGGCTGAGCGGCCGACGTTCCCGTTCGGCGCGCACATGTCGGTGGCCGAGGTCGACACCGAGACCGGGAAGGCCCGGCTGGTCCGGCACGTCACCGTGGATGACGCCGGGGTCGTGATCAACCCGGTGCTGACCGAGGGACAGCGGCACGGCGGGATCGCCCAGGGAGCGGCGCAGGCGCTGCAGGAGGAAGTGGTGTACGACGCCGAGGGCAACCCGCTCACCAGCACGCTGGCGGACTATGCCGCGATCACCGCGACCGAGCTGCCGAGCTTCGAGCTGGTCGCGATGGAAACCCCGACCGACCTGAACCCGCTGGGAGCCAAGGGCATCGGCGAGGCCGGCACCATCGGCGCCACCCCGGCGGTGCAGAATGCCGTGATCGATGCCGTGTCCCAGCTCGGCGTGCGGCACATTGACATGCCAACCACCCCGCAACGGGTCTGGACCGCGATCCGCGACGCGCAGAAGGCGAGGGCCACCCAGTGAAGGTCTCCATGACAGTGAACGGCCAGCCGGTCGAGGCGGAGGTGGAAGACCGCCTGCTGCTCGTGCATTACCTGCGGGAAGTGGCCGGGCTGACCGCCACCAACGTGGGCTGCGACACCTCTTCCTGCGGCGCGTGCACGGTGCTGCTGGACGGGGAGTCGGTGAAGTCGTGCACGGTGCTGGCCGCCCAGGCCGACGGCAGCGACATCACCACGGCCGAGGGGCTCGGGCAGGATGGCCAGCTGCACGCGGTCCAGCGCGCGTTCCAGGCCGAGCACGGCCTGCAGTGCGGGTTCTGCACCCCGGGGATGGTGATGGCCGTGGTGTCGCTGCTGCGCGAGAACCCGAACCCCACCGAGAGCGACATCCGGACCGGCCTGGAAGGCAATCTGTGCCGCTGCACCGGCTACCACAACATCGTCAGGGCCGCGCTGGCAGCGGCCGGGACCAGCACGGACTGAGGCAGGGGAACCGCACGTGATTCCAGCATCCTTCAGCTACCAGCGCGCCGGGTCGGTCGAGGAGGCCCTGGAGCTGGGCGCCGAGCACGGCGAGGACGCCAAGTTCCTGGCCGGCGGGCACTCGCTGCTGCCGCTCATGAAGCTGCGGCTGGCGGTGCCGGAGGTCCTCATCGACCTCGGCCGCGTGCCCGGGCTCTCTTACATCAACGACGCCGGTGACCACATCGCGATCGGGGCCCTGACCCGGCACCACGACGTGGAGCACTCCAGCCTGCTCGCCACCGAGGTGCCGCTGCTGGCGCACGCCGCCGGGCAGGTCGGCGACCCGCAGATCCGTCATCGCGGCACGATCGGCGGGTCGCTGGCGCACGCCGATCCCGCTGGCGACCTGCCAGCGGTGGTGCTGGCCCTGGACGCGACACTGGTCGCGCGGGGCCCGGGGGGAAGCCGTGAGATCGCGGCCACCGACTTCTTCCGCGGACTGTATGAGACCGCGCTGGAGCCAGGCGAGCTGCTTACCGAGATCCGGGTGCCCAAGCCGTCGGTGGCCGGCTGGTCGTTCCAGAAGTTCACCAAGCGGGCGATCGACTGGGCGATCGTCGGCGTCGCGGTGCAGGGCAACGCGGTCGGCCTGGTGAACATGGGGCAGCAGCCGGTGCGGGCCACGGCGGTCGAGGAGGCGCTGGCGGGCGGGGCGGACGCGGCCTCCGC